>NZ_DGMH01000052.1:3056-8051 GCF_002388305.1 Sulfitobacter sp. UBA4523 | reverse complement strand
CGGGCTGTTCATCCCTTGCGGCAAGGCATCCGGCAGCGCCTCTGTCTCGAAATCATTCCCGAAGCCCGGCATATAACCGGCGTTGGCCCCGGGAAGAGACGGGGCTTGGGTCATACGGGTCGGATGTTTTTCGACAGTCATACTCGGCTCCTCGCGTTCCACTAGCGATTGCCTAAAGGTTGCATTTGTAACTAACAACTGGTTTTTTTTGGGGGGACGGTGTGAGGTGGTTTGGGGGCTGGGTAAAACATCTGGCGCCAGTTCCGCCGCGCCAAGGCTGGCCCCGCTACAGCCACCGGACACGTCCCGAACAGATAACGGCATCTTAACACGGCATCCTTGCAAAAACCGTTCTGGACTTCATAACGCCCGTGCGCATTATCTACCGTTTGGTCTATGCAACGCCCAAAGCGCGTATTGGAGAAAATATATGAAAACGATAGTTCTCGCTGTTTTCAGCCTACAGGGCGGTGGTGCAGAGCGCGTTGTTCAGACCTTGGCCCGCACTATGAATGCCATGGGCCACCAAGCACATATCGTTGTTTTTAAAGACGACATCGATCACGATCTCGACCCTGAGGTGCCAATTCACAGGTTTCCATATCGGCTTTGGCGTTCATTGCCGCGCAAAATCCGGGGCAAAGTCGCGGCCATGGCTTTCGACAGATTTGTCAAAAAACATATAGGTGTGCCTGACCTCGTTCTCTCTAATCTGTTCCCAGTTGATCTCATCCTCTCGCACAGCCAACTGCCGAATGTTCACTTTGTCATGCACAGCACTGCGTCACATGAATATGCCCTGGGGGGTCAGCAAAACGCGGAGCTGGAAAAACTGCGCCGCGTCTACAGCGGAAAAAAATGTATCTGCGTCAGCAAGGGCGTCGAAGAGGACATGCAGGCGCTGTTTGGGAAATCGCTCGAGACCCGCACAATCTACAACCCGGTTGAACCGGCTTTGATCCAACAGCAGGCTGGTGAACCAGTGCCGCCCCGGAAGGACTATATCGTCAACGTAGGCAAGTTCAAAAAAGCCAAGCGCCACGATCGTCTGCTACATGCATATGCGCAGGCAAAGACCCCGTATGACCTGCTGCTCGTCGGGACCGGACCCTTGCTGGAAGAAACCAAAGCATTGGCGCATTCTTTGGGCATCGCGGACCGCGTGCATTTTGTGGGCTTCCAGAAAAACCCGTTCCCGTTGATCAAAGCGGCAAAATTCATGGTTGTATCGTCGGAATATGAAGGGCTGAACATGACGATCCTCGAAGCGATTGCCCTTGGTGTCCCCGTCATCAGCACGGATTGCCCCTCGGGGCCGGCTGAAATACTGCCCACACAAAATCTCGTGTCACCACCCGATAACATCGAAGCGCTTTCAGCCCGAATGACGGAAGCTTCAGACAACCCGGAGCGTTTCAGGATCGATTTCCCCGAAAAGTTCGATGCCAAGGCCGTGACCCGCGCTTATATGAGCCTGAGCGCTTGATGGATATGCCCGGAAACATTCGACGACAAGATGTACTGATGACCTCGAGGCGCAATGATCGGCACTCAACATGATCAGGCGATACATAGCTTTCATAGCCCGGTCACAAGTTGTTGCGGCTGAAAGTGGGGAATGCCTCGTGAACACTAGATATTTGGACTCAAAGAGTGATCTTGACCAACAACCTGAAGTCGTATCCTAAGGGGTACCTAACAATATCTGGTCCGATCAAGGTTTTGGCCACACATGTGCAAACTGGAACAAGTAGAGGTACTGGATACTGTCCAGTTGTAAATAACGAGGAACTCTGTGGATACTTACCTGATCAACCTAGAGCGGCGCCCTGACCGACTGTCGGAGGTTTCGCGAAAGATGGCTGAACTAGGGTTGCCATTCAAAATCTTCCGCGCCGTCGATGGCCATGACGATGATGCTAAGCTCCCAGATTTGAATAGACATCTATTTGTGATCAATCAGAAAAAGCAGCCCGTGCGCGGTGAAATTGCTTGCGCAGCCTCGCACATCGCCGTTTGGCGGCAGTTTCTTGAAACAGACGAAGAATATGCACTGATCCTTGAAGATGATATTGATATCGCACCGGATTTGGAGATGGTTCAGAAGCAAATGCCCGGCCTTGGCCTGGATTTCTTGAATCTCTCCTCTAACGCGCCTTACACCTACACGCTGGATGAAGAGACACTCAGTCAACTTGCGAACGACGCAGTTAGAACACGCCCAACGGTGTTTGAACGGTCACGGCGTCGCCTATGGCGCAGGCTTGAATGGCGTAGACGTTGGCGGATTTTTCACCTTCACCCGCTCCCCAACGGCCATGTGGCGTGTGAATGTGATCCGGCACCGCTACTGGGAAGCGGGTACATCGTTTCGCGTCGTGCGGCAGAGGCGTTTCTGCAGACCACCGAGCACCTCTTCTTTCCGATCGATCTCGTTTGGCGGCACGCCCCGGGCATGCTGCGGCAGGGCTTTTTAGCCCGACCTATTGTGACGCAAACTGACAAGGACTCCGATATTCCGGGGCGCTTTGACCAAGGAAAGATGGCGCTGAAATACCGGCTTCTCAGACCCTTCCTAAAAAGCCGAAGACTACGTCGGCGGTTTGATGTACTGCGTCTTTACGGAGTGTTGCGCCACTAACCCGATAGGAAAAGCGAGACCAATGCGAAAGAAACCCGGACGGCTTAGACGGTTTTTATCCCTCAACCAGCATCGCAAACGCTGGGGGGCGCGCAGGCATGCGGCGGCGGAACATGATCTAGCCGAGCTCAAAGCGACGATGATTGACGCGGGCGATCCGGTTCAGACGCGGGGGTCAGCGAAATCCATCGACCTGCATCTGCAAAATCTAAGGACGGAATTTTCGGGGCAGTCTGCGCTGCTACTTTATCATGCAGAGTTGATCGTGCTGATCCGGCGCGACCACAACCTGGCTGAAACCTATCAAAAATTCCGCACCCTGTGGATGGCCGAGGGGGACTTCCTGCGGGAGAAACTGAATATCCGCTGGCTTGTCTCAGCCACCGACACATTTGCGGCCCATGATAGCGATATGGCGGTGCGCGCAGTTGCCATGATGACAAGCGCGGTCGTTAACACAGTTAAAATGTACGAAAGTGAACGGTATCTGACGGATACCTTGGACACCACGATGGCTCCGGCACATGTCGAGGATGTTCAACACCGGCTCATCCCGCTTTTCGAAGGCATGTCCTGCTTTACCGTCGGAACGGATGACACCCTGCGCAATATGGTCTGGAGGATGGAACCGTTTATGGCGCTTGATCCCGTCGGGCCCATTTTCCAGGAAATCTGGGCGCGGCTGCAGATCAATGACACCGCGTTTGCGCGCTTTAAGGCACAGCACAAACGGGATAAAACAAGCTGGTGGGACGAGGCTTAGCGCCGCGGCTCTTGGGGGGCCGTATAAAACTCGGCGGGTGACAATGATATCTCGCGGCGTTCGGCATCCACGGCATGCAGCAAAGCCTGCATGCCCATGCGAAGTTGGGCGGCGATGCGGCGCAGCTTGAACCTCGCGGTGGTTGGCTGCCGTGTCGGCACACCGGCCCCGATCAGCGAATGTGTCTTAAGCCCGACCGCAACGCCGTAAGCCTCCGCTTGGTCGATCTGGATCGCGCAGGCCGGTTCGACCTGATAGCTCTTAAGCTCGTAAGCACCACAGATCATCGCATCGGCAAGTGCTGCCTGTGTCTTTGCGCGCTGCAACAGTTTTGCCGCCCCTGACGGCCATAGCACATATGCGGCGGCACCGCTGCGATCCTGATAGAGACGGCGCATAACGTGGTCGTCTGTCAGCGGTTGTGCGTCTTTGGCGACAATCTTCCGACGCTGGCGTACCTCAAGCGTCAGATGGTCGACATCCACCAGCCCGCGACAGGACTTGAGCAATACCTGCGTCGCACGAGAAAGCACGACATCGTCCTCAAGGATCAACGCAGGCTCCTCCAAAGCCGCAACACGCTCCCATGCTGCTACGTGGCTCAGAAAACAAGCTTTCTCGGTTTCCTTAAGGGGGCGTTGCCAACTGGCCCAATAGGCCGCGTTATGCGATCCGCTCTGCGCATCGGGCGTAACGGCTTCGAGCCGCTCATAGGGTAGACCTAGCGCATCCATCTGTTGCGCCATAAAGGCCATACGGTCCAGAGCCGAAGCGACGTTGATGATGATCGACAGTATGAGGAGCCCCTCCGGACAGATGGCGTGCGACTACCGGCTTCTATCAACAGTCACCTCACACGGCAATCTAAGATGATTATTCTCGCCCCCGGTGATCCTAATGGGGCCGAGGATGGGAGCGGCCATCAGATCCGCTGCTGCGTGGTAGGCTGTGACACGCGTCCTAAGCCAAACTCTACCCCTCTTCACCTTCAACACTTATGTCATCCTCCAGCAAGATACGCGCGGCATCGCCCTCCAGGTCTTCGTACTGACCACTGCGTAATGTCCACAGACAGGCGATCAGCCCTACTGCGCCGAGGCATATGGAAACGGGGATCAGGACAATCAGAATATTCATCGACGCAACGCATTCAGGACGACAAGGATGGAGGACGAAGACATGACCGCCGCCGCCATCAGCGGTGTGGCAAAGCCCATGACCGCGACCGGGATCGCCACGCAGTTATAGGCGGCGGCGAGAGCGAGGTTCTGCTTGATGCGGCTGCGCGCCCGACGTGCAAGCATCAGGGTCTGCGCGACGGCACCTAGAGTGCCACCCAGAATGACCCCGTCCGAGGCGACCCTTGCCGCGTCCAGCGCTGAACCGGGGGCGAGCGATGCATATGCGGCGGCAAGCGCTGCGGTGTCATTCAGCCCGTCACCCACCATCAGCACCCGCCTGCCCTGTTCGGACATGCCACGCACCAGATCGACTTTCTCGTGCGGCAAGACACCGGCATGTATCTGATCAATCCCAAGCTTTGCGCCAAGGGCGGCGGCGCGGGCCGATGTGTCTCCGGTGACCATCGCGA
>NZ_DGMH01000052.1:1796-2940 GCF_002388305.1 Sulfitobacter sp. UBA4523 | reverse complement strand
GACCATCGCGACCTGCCACCCGCCGGTGCAAAGCGCGGCGATCAAGGCGGCGGTGCCGGGGCGCGGGGTCTCGGTCAGCGGCAGGGGGATGCACCGATCGGGCAGATGAAGCTCGGGCCCGTCCTCTCCGCGCACCAGCCCCACGGGCACACCATTCCAAAGGGCGGTGACCCCCTGCCCTGCGACCTCGACCACGTCGCGCAAGTCGGCAGGAGCCTGCCCCGCAAGGGACGCCGCCAGCGCACGGGACGCGGGGTGGTGCGACGCTTGGGCCAAGCTCAAGGCAACTGACGCGGCGTCGGGATCAAGCGCGGGAAGAACAGCCACCCCTTCGGTCAGCGTGCCGGTTTTGTCAAAAACGACCGTGTCGATGTCAGCCAACCGTTCCAGCGCCGTGGGCGATTTCAGCAGCACGCCCGCGCGGAACAAGCGCCCCGTCATTGCCGCTGTGACCGCCGGAATGGCAAGCGCCAAGGCGCAGGGGCAGGTAATGATCAACGTTGCGGTGGCCACGGCAATGGCGTGATGCAGATCCCCCGTCAGCGCCCACCAGACCGCGAAAGCCACCGCGGCCAAACCATGCACCACCGGCGCATAAAGCCGCGCGGCGCGGTCCGCGATCCCGCTGTAGCGGTGTTTGCCGGTCTCTGCGACCTCGACGAGGGCCGCCAAACGGCGCAGGGTGCTGTCTTCGGCGCGATGCGTGGCCCGCAGTGTCAGCGGTGCACCAAGGATCACTTCGCCCGCGCAGACCAGATCCCCTGCGGCCAAAGCGACGGGATCCGCCTCTCCGGTCAGGGCAGAGCGGTCCACCATTGCGGCGGTTTCAGCTATGCCGTCCACAGGCGCACGGGCCCCTGCGGCCAATGCGATCCGGTCGTCTGGCATCAGCACGGCGACATCCACGGTTTCGCGCCCTGTCGCGGTCAGCCGAGTGGCGCGCGGCAGTTCCAGCGCCGTCAGCTCTGCTGCGGCAGAACGCGCCGTCGCCCGCGCGCGGTGTTCAAGATACCGCCCCACCAGCAAGAAAAACGTGAGCGACAGCGCGGCATCAAACCATGTATGCGCCCCGCGGGCCGCAAAGGTCTCATAAAGCGATGTCGCAGCGGCCAGCAGGATCGCCAGCGCAATGGGGACATCCATG
>NZ_DGMH01000052.1:0-1720 GCF_002388305.1 Sulfitobacter sp. UBA4523 | reverse complement strand
TGACATCCATGTTCACCCGCCCCGCCCGCAAGGCCCCCCATGCCGAAGCAAAGAAAGGCACTGCAGAAAACGCCAGGGCGGGCAGTGCTATGCCGGCCGAGACCCAGTGAAACATCACCCGTGTCACATCCCCGGCCCCCGACCAGACCGCGACAGAGATTGCCATCACATTCATCATCGCAAAACCCGCCACCGCAGCACGGGCCAGCAGGCGCCGCCCCGCGTCGTCATTGGCGGGGCGCAGGGCGGTCGCGTCCAGCTCATGCGCGTCAAAGCCTGCGTCGTTCAAGGCCTGAAGGGCGGTGCTGGCGTCACACCCGGGGGCGAGCACAAGGCGCACCCGCTTGACGCTCAGGTTTACTCTGGCCGCTTTCACAGACGGCAGCTTGGCCAAAACCCCTTCGACCCCCGCAATACAGGCGGCACAGCGGATCTGCGGCAGCGCAAGGTAGACTGCCGCCTCGGTCTCGGCCACGCCCCTGCGCGCGGTGTCAACCGATGGGGCCAGCGCGATACAGCCCGGACAGGCAGCGACGGTCATCGCAGGCCCCGCAACGGGATGCGGCGCCGAAAGAGCGTGCCGTCAGCGGCCCGCATCTCTATCCGGAGGTTCCAGTTGCCGGGGCCCGACGTGACGGGGGCGACCCATGCGCTGCCGTCCCAGCTGAACTCCGGCGTGATGTCATCCGCCACCGTCGTCGCGCGCCCCAATGTGGCAAAGATGATCTCGGGCCTTACCACGCGATTGCCCCCATCTGTCACAGAAAGCCTAAGCGTCGTGTCGGTCAGCGCTGTCCGCACGGTCCAGCCCAAAGCTTCCTGTGCGGCGCGGTCGGTGTCGAAGTTCTGCGAGGCGACATAGCTCGACTCGGTCTCTTTGCCGGGGAAAGTCCGCACCGCGTTGAACGCCAGCGCGAGGTTCACCGAGATGATAATAGAAAAACCGCCGATAAACATCGCCAGCACATGCCAGCCGGTCAGCGGGCGTTCAGTCTGTACCACGCTCATCAGATCCTTCCTTTCCGTTGAAAATTGTATTGCCATAGGCCCGCTCGCCCGAGGTGACATCTTCGACCCAAAGGCGCAGGTCACTGCGCTGCGCGCGGGCGGCGGGGGTCTGCGGCGGGGCGATCACATAGACACGTTGCAACCGGCTGGTGTCAGCGGGCACGTTGACCACGGCGTTACTTGCGCCCTCTAGCGCCAGTTCCAAGGGGCTGTCGGCCACCAGCGACACTCTGAAATCCCGCGCTTCGTTGTGTTTGTTGCGCAGGCGGATGTCATAGGCGTTGCGGATGGACCCGTCCGACAGGGTGACAAAGGTCGGGTTGCGCACCGGCGCAATGGTCATGTCGATCTCAGGCCGGATGAAAAGTGCTACGACCAGCGCCACACCGATGGCGGCCCATGCCGTCGTGTACACAATCGTGCGGGGTCGAAAGATATGCTGCCAAAGCGGCTTGGGCTGCCACCGGGGCGGCGTGGCACCGGCAACGTCACCGGCGGGAGCGTCGGCATACCCCGCGACTGCGGCGCTTTCTTGCGGGGCGGTTGGCGGTTCGTCATCCAGCGCGAGATAGTCGATCAGCCCCCGTGGCCGCCCGATCTTGGCCATCACATCGTCACAGGCGTCGATACATAGGGCGCAGGTAATACACTCCATCTGTTGACCCTCGCGGATGTCGATCCCCATCGGGCAGACGGCGACACAGGCGTTGCA
>NZ_DGMH01000033.1:11944-12267 GCF_002388305.1 Sulfitobacter sp. UBA4523 | reverse complement strand
GCGCGCATTTGGGCGGTATAGGTCCAGCTTGCGCGGTCCACGATCTCTTCGCGCAAGACAACACCGTTTTGCAGGATACGCAGCTGATATTGCTCGCTTTCCTCGGCCAGTGGCACATCGAAACCCGTCCATTGGTCGCCATTGATCCGCGTCCGGCGTATCCAGCCAAACCGCAACGCCCCCGCCTCTTCTTCTATTCGCAGGTGGCAGGGCCGATAGGGGCGCAGCCCGTTGCCGTCAAAGCTCTCGGTTTTTTGAACGTAGCTTGGGTCGTTCAGCGGACGACCCGCAGGCCCTATGCGATAGGTCTGCGCGATCCGCAA
>NZ_DGMH01000033.1:11481-11804 GCF_002388305.1 Sulfitobacter sp. UBA4523 | reverse complement strand
CGATAGGTCTGCGCGATCCGCAAAAGGTTCGGGCTCAGTTCGATCTGGCGAGGGACAGAGTTGAGCAGCACAAACTGCGATCCCGCTGGCCAGACATCCGGCATCAACCCATCCGACCCCGCTTGCCCGCGGAGCCGGTCGCGCAGAAGATAGGTTTGCGGGGCGATCAGATCGGCCCGCGCGAACTGGAACACCTCCCACCGGTCGGCAGAGCCGTCGCCGATCGCTGCCAGATTGGCCCCGCCCAGCAGATCGGCCTCATCAACACTCTCTAACACACCGCTGGTCAGCGTGACCTGCAGCGCCTGCCCGCGATCCACCAC
>NZ_DGMH01000033.1:2015-11335 GCF_002388305.1 Sulfitobacter sp. UBA4523 | reverse complement strand
TTTGCGTGCCCCCCATTGTCGCGCGTAAGGGCATCAGGGTGTTCAACCTGAAATTCGTTTCCCCGCCAGAGGCATAGACCGCGACGTTGCCCGGCCATTGCCGTGCGCTGGCCGCAATATGCGGCGCATGGGGCACCTCGTCACCGCGCAGCAGCGGCAGGTCCAGAAACAGCGCGTTCACCGGTACGGGCGCGACAAAGGGTTTCAACGCGACCAATTCGTCATCGAAGGGCGCGGGGTCATAGACTTCGGGCTCAATCCGCACGGCCTCGATCAAAGACATCTCCCCCATCTCGACCCGATCCACGCGGTACAGCGCCTCCCCCTCGCCATCGTCTGGCGGCAAGGCAATCACATCACCCGCGCCGACATCCATCATCGACGGCGGTAACGCCAGACGCACCCCTTCGCGTGCCACACGCGCCTCTGTCAGCCAGCGTTCAGCTGTCTGGTGCCCCTCCGCCCGGGTGAGCGCCATATTGAACTCTGACATCGCCACCGCATGGGTCGCGTCGTCAGGCAAGATCGCCTCTTCCGCGATCACCTCGTAGTCGCCATCCGCCTGCACAAACCGCAAGCGCAGACGCCCCGAAAGCTCCGCCTCTGCCTCACGGAACTGTTCCACCGGTGCCTCCAAATCACCCGAAACAGCCAACGTCTCTCTGTTCAGCGGCACGGCATCCAATCCGTCCCGCATGATGAAACGCAACACCCCGTCGCGTTCCACCGCATCAAAGCCATAGCGCAGCATCAACGGCTGCAACGCCGCGCGCGCATCGGCCACCTCGTCCACCACATAGCCGCGGACATAGCCATACAGCCCAGAGGTATCGAAATCGTTAACGCCAGCACGACGGCAGATCGCCGCCACGAGCTCGGACAAGGGCAGCGCTGCACTGCGGCCGTTCAGCCAATGCCCACGGGCGTAATTGCGACCATCGCTCCACAGCGCGCGATTATTGGGAAAGAAAGGATAGGGCCGCGTGTCCCAGGCCCAAACAAAGGCGCGAGTCATATCCACCATCGGCCCGCCATAGGCCGCCGAGATCGGATTATGCGCCGGATCCCGCCAATGATCCGCCACGGCACGCAGATATTGCATCTGCATCAACTCATCCCGTGCGCCCGACGAATAGCGCGGCAAACTGCTTTCAGAACTTTTGAGGTCAAGAAACTTGTTCGGCTGGTTGGTCCCCTTGTCCACCGCCGCGCAGCCGTATTCCGTAAACCAGATGGGCTTGGACCCGGGCTGCCAGCCCGTCGGCTCTGCTGCGCGCACGCCGCCAATACGATTGTGGTGCAGGTTCTCCCACCAGCCGCGCAGATCCTTGTAACGGTAAACCCAAGGCTCCCCATGGGTGCCATCGGTGATCGGCGTACGGCGTTGCGCCGCGCGCGCCTCGGGCGAATGGTAGTACCAGTCAAACCCTTCGCCCCCCGCAACATTACCCGCCAGATAGTCGAGAGCATAAATGCTGTCGCTTTGCTGCGCGTCCAGATGATCCGCACCGTCACGCCAATCGGACAGCGGCATATAATTGTCGATGCCGATGAAATCGATCGTGTCGTCGGCCCACAGCGGATCAAGGTGAAAGAACACATCACCGCTGCCATCCTGCGGGTGATAGCCGAAATATTCGGACCAATCCGCGGCATAGCTGATCTTGGTGCCCGCGCCCAAAAGCAGCCGCGCCTCTGCGGCCAGCGCGCGAAACGCCTGCACCGCGACAAAGCTGTTCCCCGCCCCGCGGATCTGCGTCAGCCCGCGCATCTCGGTGCCGATGCAGAAGGCCTCTACCCCGCCTGCGGCTTTGCACAGCGCGGCATAATGCAGGATGAACCGCGACATCGACCATTCCTGCGGGCCGGTATAGATGACCTGCCCGCCCGCAATGGTAAAATCCGCCGCCGTGACCGTGCCGAAGAACGCCGCCACCTCGTTATACGCGCTCAGCGTCCCGTCAGAGCTGCCCGCCTGACCCGGCGCTTTCGCCAGCGTGATCCGCCCCCGCCAAGGCAGCTTGGGCTGGGTGCCCGCATCGCTATAGGGATCGGGCAAGGTATTCCCATCAAGCTGGTCCATCAGGATGAACGGGTAGAACATCACCGCCTTGCCCGCCGCCTGAATGGCATGGATCGCCTCGATCACCGCGGCATCTGTGGGGGTGCCGCCATAGACCGGACGGTCGTCCTCGCGGGCGATCACCTCGGCGGTGCCGCGGGTCAGACCTGCCACCTGCCACGGCATGTTTTCGCCCTCGTCCTCGGCGCTTTCCACCTTGGGGCGCAGGCGGCATTCGCCGCAACGCAGATCATCGCCGAACCACGAGACGACCAGCGACGCGGCAGCCAGCTGCGGCAGGTCCTGCGTGGCATCCTCAAGCGCGGCGGCGAAATCACTGCGCCCGTCGGGGGTAGAGACATTGGCGCTCCACCGGCCCCCCTGTCCGTCGGTATAATGCACCGGAGTCGTCGCTAACGCGTATTCCCCTGTGCCGGGAATCAGCGCGACACCTTGAACCCCATGGGTCACACTGATGTCGGCGGCAGGCGCATCCGGTTCCTCTGCGCGCAGCACCTCGAAGGAAAACTGCGGCACGCGGTTGCCAAAGGGCCCCAGCCCGAGGTTCTCCATCACCACATAGGCCGTGCCGCGATAGGCCGGCACCGCGTCCGCCCCCTCGATCGCGGCAATCGTCGGGTCGGGCAGTTGATCGCGCGTCCCGCGATAAACCGCCATATTCAGCGCGTGGGCCGAGATTTCCTCCCCATCCGCCCAGATCCGGCCAATGCTGGTGATCTCCCCTTCGCACAGGGCGATGGCGAGGCTGACGCTATAGCTGTATTCCGTCGTCTGCGGGGTCGAGGGGGCGCCCTTGCCACCGCCGCCGCCCGTCACCGTCGTCGTCTCGGCAAAGTCCGAGGCCCAGATCACCTGTCCCCCGACACGCATCCGGCCATAGACCTGCGCAATCGCCGCGCCCTCGCCCGCCTGGGTCAAACGAAAGCGGTCAACCTTGCCGGTCTCGACCGCCTGCGCCCCTTGCCCCAGCAGCCGCTGGTCGATCACACGGCCAAGGGTCGCCCCCACGGCACGCCCAATGGCCACCGAAGACAATCCCGCCAACGTGCCCCCGACAGAGCCGCCAATCGCCGCACCTGCGGTTGAAAGAAGTATCGTCGCCATCAGATCGCCTCCGCCGGGAATTCAAAACGCGCCACAATGCGCCTGCGCCACGGCAGGCTCAGCGGGCTTTCCGTCACCCCATGCCCGCTGTAGCCGTGGATAAAGCTCGCCTGCGCACCGACCTCTGCCGCCACACCCAGATGTTTCGCCACCGCCCCGCTGCGCATCCGGAACAACAGCACGTCACCGGGGGCCTCATCGATCAGAACCTTGGGCGAGAGGTGACGCAGCGCAGCGCGCCAAAGCCGCTCGTCCCCCTGTGGTTCTGACCAGTCCATTGAATAGGAAGGGATCGCCTCCGGCTCCTGCCCCACCACCTCGCGCCAGATACCGCGCAACAGGCCAAGGCAGTCGCAGCCCGCCCCCTTGCGCGCCGCCTGATGCACGTAGGGCGTGCCGATCCATCCCCGCGCCGCAGCCACCACGGCGGTCCCGCGCGCGCTCATCTCAGCGACCCGCCGGTATTGCTCCCCGAGGATTTCGGCACCGCCATCATCCAATCCGCGCTCGGCACATCAGGAAAGCCCTGAAAGTTCAGCAAGTTGTTGAACTTCAGCCGACAGGTGGTGTGGCGTTTGTCGCAGCCTGCCACCAGTCTCAGCCGTTGCCCGGCGGTGATTGCACCGCGGATCGGCTCCCACAGCTCGACCTCGCGCCGCCCCTCCAGCACCCGGTCGTGTTTGATCATACCCCAAAGCCCCGCCGCAGGGCCGTCCAACACCTCAAGCCGCCCCCGCGCGAACCATGCGTCGTCAAACCCGTTGATCCCCTCCCAACGGAACACCCGCCCGTCCTCGTGCTCCTGCACGGCGAGTGTCACAGCATAGCCCGCCGTCGCCAGATCAAACCCGCAGGCCGCATCCCCCAGCACCGCGGTGCAGGGCTTCTGAAACACCCGCCCCAAGGGCCGGTTCAACGCCTCGGTCAACCCGCGCAGTTCTGCGCGAAAGGCACCGCCCGCGCGCTGCATCTCGCCAATCGTGCCGCGAAAGATCATGCAACGGGCGGCCACATCGGCCCAGTTCACCCGCCAGCAGCGCACCTCCGCCCCGTCAAAGCGCCCCTGCTCGATCTCGTCCTCGCGGATCGCGTCATCGCTCAGCGCGCCCAGCGCCTCTGTGTTATCCACCGACAGCCCCGTGCTCTGCGCCAAGGCCCGCGCACTCAGCCCGCTATCCGCACGAAACGCCAATCCATCAAAGTCGAGCGGCTGATCATGGTCGGTAAACGCGAGCGTCACCCCGTCCCGCCGCCGGATTGCCCAGGCCGTGCACAGCGTCGTCAGACCCCTGCGCGCATGCGCCAACACCGCGTCCTTGCCTGCCCCGCTCATACCCGCACCTCGATCACAGGCACATCCGGCACCTGCCCCGCCTGAAAGCTGGCAACGCTGACCAGAATGCGATCCGTGTCAAAGCGGACAGGCACGTCGAATTCAAACCCCGCCGACACCTGCATTTCGGGGTCCGGCGCATGGGCGAAACGGATGATGCCCGTGCTCAGATCAACCTCATAGTCGCTCCCCTCTTGCAGGGCGTCCTGCTCTATCCCCACGCGCACGGTTCCGGCAACCGGCTTGGTGATCGGTCTGACGTAGCTATGTCCACCCGAGCTATAGGTCTTGACCAGTTGATAGTCCGTCCGAACACCATCCCCGAAGCCAAGGCTCTGATCCTCGAAAGTGATCCCCACCGAAGAGGCGCAGGATTTGAAATCCGCCCAATCCTTCCAGCGAAACCCGTACATCTGCCCCATACGCGCCTCGAAGAACCCCGTGAGCGCTTGGACATCGTCGATAGAGCGCATCCCCAGCCCCGCATCATACACACGGCGTGAATGGGCCCAGGGGGTGTTGCGCTCCTCATACCCGTTGGCGAGCGTCACCACATCGGTACGGCGTTGCGGCCCCCCGAGAGATCCAAAGCTCAGGCTAGGTGGAAATCTGACATCGTGAAAATTCATCGGCTTGCTCCCCTAGCGGTTACGGTTGCCAGTGTTCAGCGCGCGGCTCAGCTGAGCGGCGATCTGGCTTTGACTGCGTTGGAATCCCTGCACATCAGGGGTGGTGATGTTCATGACCACGGTCGTCCCGCCGCTCGCGCCCCCTTTGACACCCAGCTTACCGTCCGGCCCCCGTGCCAAGGGCATGATCGCCTCCGGTCCGGCCTCGCCCATCAGCCCCATCCCCCCGCGCATGCCAAAGCCTGTGGCGGTGCTAACAATCCCCCCTTGAGCAAAGGGCATCACACGTCCTTGCGAAAACGCTGCCCCATCGGCAAAGGGGAGTATTCCCTGCACCAGTGATCCCACGCCCTGACTGATCAGCCCGCCGACGTGATCGGACACCGGCTTCATCGCCGCGTTGTAGGTCGTGTTCACCATCGACCGCGCCACGGTGGACAGGGCATCCGACAGTTTCATCCCGTCAAACGCGACACCATCAAAGGCCCTGCGTAATCCACGGCTCAGCCCCTTCTCTAACGTCGCGACATCCTTGCCTGTCGCGGCCAATGCGCTGCGCATACGGCGCAGTTCGGCATCGAAACCAGCCACCAGCGTGGCCGTCGCGCCAAGCGTCTCATTCAACCGCTCTGCGCCATCCTCTAGCCCTTCGAATGTATCATCCTGTGCCATCAGTCTTCCTCTCTCTGCCTATCGGGATAAGCCGCCATCAAGGCCGCCAATCCATCCCCCAACAGCGGAGCCCGCCCCGCCTCGCTCCCCAGCATCAGTTGCAGCTCTGCCGGCGTGAGCGCCCAGAATGCGTCGGGCGTCAGCGACAATCCCCTCAGCCCCGCCCGCAGTAGCGCGGCCCAGTCCATCCCCGGCGCGGTCTCTGTCGTGGTCCTCTTGGGCGGCACGCTCATACCGGCACAACAAAGGCACGCGCCAAAAGCGCTGCGGCGGCCTGAGACGCGGCCACCGGCCCGCCCTCGATCTCGGCCTGCGCGAGCGTCTCGGCACTTACCTCGGTGCCCCCTGCACGCAGCCCCGCGGCCAGCAGCAACAGCACATCCCGACTGCTGAACCGATGACCCTCGAACCGCTCGACCAAAGCCACCAGCGACGGCTCCTCCAGCGCGTCCTCCAGCTCGGCTAAAGCCCCCAGGGTCAGCCGTGCCACGCGTCGCTGACCATTCACCACCAGCGCCACATCCCCTCGCCACCGGTTCACCATGATCAGACCCCGCCCCCGGGTGCGTCTGCCGTATCCGCGGTAAAGCTCAGCTGCCCCGCGGATTGCAGGCTCAGCTCATAGGTCGCCTCGCCATTCAAAGACCCGCCATATTCAATGGCCGCCACCTGGAACGGCCCCTCGATAATGCCGAAGCTGGGGATCACGATCTGAAAATCCGGCGTCAGCCCGTCAAAAAACAACTGCCGTGCGCGTTCATCCGTGCCCGCATCGCGAAACACCCCCGACCCGCTGATTGCGGCAGATCGGACGCCCGCGCCCGCCAGCAGCTCGCGCCAGCCCCCCTCACTGTCAAGCGAGGTCACCTCAACCGGTTCCGCGTTAAAGCTCACCCGCGTGGCACGCAGCCCCGCGATCGTTTCGAACTGACCATCGCTCGTCATGTCCACCTTGACCAAAAGATCTTTGCCCGCTTGAACAGCCATATCCACTCTCCTGTTAATTTCCTGAAACCTCGGCTCAGCCGTCCTGAACCCGCGCCCTGAACCGCATCTCTATCTGGCGGCGCGCATCCGCTCCGACCTGTCGTGCGACGGCCCGCTCGAACCGCAAGCTCACCAGCCGCCCGCGGCTCAGGCCAAACCGCCCACCGACCAGCGCATCACTCACCGCAGCGGCCACCTGTTTCGCAGGGGCGAACCCCGCATGATGCGTGACGACAAGAACCGTGAACCGATGCTCCGCCCCGCCGCCCGTCCCGTCAGAGGCATCGCGCACCGCTTCGGACCCCAGCTGCACATACAGCGCCGGCACCTCCCCCGCAGGAGCCGCATCAAAAACCGCATCGCCCACAAGCGCCGTGATCTCCTGATCCGTGCTCAACACGCCAAAGACCGCCTGTTGCAGGGCAAACCCCATGCCATAGCTCATACCGCCACCTCCTCATGGGTCAGGCAAGCCAGATACCGCCCTTGTGCGTCCTGCTCGGCCACCGACTGGATCTGATAGACCCGTGTGCCCTCGCGAAAGCGCTGCTGCGGCAAGGGGCGCGCGGGATCGCCCACTGGCGCACCGCGTACCGTCACCACATAGACCCCGCGGCTCACCGCAATGCCGCCACGCCCCAAACGCCGGCCCCGCCGCGCCGTGACATCCGCCCAGAGATCCCCCACACGCACCCAGCTCCGGCTCTCTCCGCCCGCGCCATCAGGCTGAGGCACCTGCGCCTCCAACACCAAGCGGCGGTTCAACGACAGCCGGCTCATGCGCGTGCCCCCAAGCCGATCCGCAGCGGGCGGTAGCGCTCGATCAGGCTGCTCACCCCAAAGGGCATGCAGCCGTCCCCAAGGCGGGTCTCGTGGCGGTATTCATAGTAATGCGCCGCCAGCATCAGCACCGCCTGCTGCAAATCCGCGGGCACAGCGCCCCAGCTTTCCCCAAGCCCCGCCTCGAACAAGACCTCCACCGACCCTTGGGGCGGAATGAACGGCAGCATCGCCCCTGATGGCTTCAGCAGCGGGGTCTGCATATCGCGCACCAGCCAATAGCGCTGCGGCTCGATCACCGTCTCCATCGCATCCCGCGCCACCACGGTGACACCCACGATCTGCCGGACCGGCCCCACGGGCAAAGCCTGCGCCTGCGGGTCCGCCCACTCTTGCACGGTCATGGTAAACAACCGCGAGATCAACGCCTTACCTGTGCGCGCCTCAATCGCGGCAATGGCGGCACGCAGAAAGCTCGCCAAAACGGGCTCTTGTACGGTTTCGGTGCCAAAACCGCTGCCCATCCGCAAATGCGCCTTGAACGGCTCCAGCGGCAGATCGGCCTCCGCCACCCCTGTCTCTTCGATCAACATCTCATCGCTCCAAATCTAGCCCGCCAAAGCCCCCCGAACGCGCACCCCGACTGCATCGCTCGGTCGGAGGCAGCAGCTAGGCAATGCACCCGGCGCATCACGGCGCGCCCGGGGGATGGGGCCAGCCACCGCCAGCCCCCTGTTCGACCCCGCGCCTTAGGCGGTGCCGAATTTCAGCAGCTTGATCGCGGCAAAGTCGCTCACGTCGCCGCCCACCCGTTTTGTGGCATAGAACAGCACATGCGGCTTGGCGCTGAAGGGATCGCGCAGGATCCGCAGGTCGGGCCGTTCCGCCACGGTGTAACCGGCGGCAAAATCCCCGAAGGCGACCGAGAATGAATCCGCCGCCACATCGGGCATGTCCTCGGCCACCAGCACCGGATAGCCCATCAGCCGCGCGGGCTGGCCCTGCGTCATCCCGTCAGACCACAAAAACCGCCCGTCCAGATCCTTGAGCTTGCGCACAATGCCCGCGGTCTTCGAGCTCATCACAAAACTCGCCTGCGCGCGGTACTGCGCCCCAAGCGCATAGACCAGATCAACCACCGCATCCGCCGTGATCTCGCCAGCGACACCGGTGGGCACATAGCCCAGATTGCCCCACTCCCAGATCACATTGTCGACCGTGGCATGGGCCAGAAACCCCTTGGGCTTGTCGATCCCGTCCCCGTGGATAAAGGCTGCGGCCTCGGCCCGCGAGAATTTGTCGGCGATCCGCCCGGCCAGCCAGGCTTCGATGTCAAAGGCACTGTCATCCAGCAACCGCTGCGAGGCTTTGGGCAGCGCGCTCAGCTCGTGCAGCGGGATGGTGATCCGGTCGATCTGCGGCGTGTCGGTCTCGGACACGGCCCCCGTTTCTGTCGCCCAACCGGCACCCACATCCGCATGATCCACCAGCACGTCGTAAGAGGTCGCCTCGACCTGCACCACCGACGCAATCGCCCGGATAGAGGCCGCGGCATTCAACACCGACTTCACCCGATCCGAGGTCTGCGGGTCCACCAGATAGCCACCATCCGAATTCACCGCCGCCGACAGCGCCTTGCTCTCCAGCTCAAGCCCGCGCAACCCGTCGTCGTCGCCGTTGCGGATATAGGCATGCAGCGCCTTCTGATGCGGCGCGCCCGTCTCTACAGCCC
>NZ_DGMH01000033.1:430-1923 GCF_002388305.1 Sulfitobacter sp. UBA4523 | reverse complement strand
GCGCCCGTCTCTACAGCCCCCGCCAATGGTGTGCGCGCCGGCAAAGTCATCTTTCGATCCAACATAGTCATTCGCTCTTCCGTTTGTTGCAACTTGGTCGTCATCTCGTCCTGAAACCCTTTGAAATCCTGCACAAATCCTCCCACAGCGCGGCGCATCTCCTCGACCGCGCCTCGGGGCTCGGTGCCCATGTCATCCTCGTGTCGTTCCATCCGCTTACCCTCCGTTCCGTTTTAAATTCCGCCGCGCCTCGTCAAAGACACCGGCCATGCCGCGCAAGACGTCTCCGATGGCGATAAAATCCCCCTTGGCCGCGATCCGCGCCGTGGGGAGCATGGGAAAGGTCACCAGCGACACCTCCCACAGGTCCAGGGTCTGCAGCACCCGCTGGCCCGCGTCATTCTTGGCCGCCCGCTGCGTGCGATAGCCGATGCTCAGGCCATCAATCGCCCCGGCCTCGATCAAGGCCGCCGCCTCGCGGCCCCGCGCCACACTGTCCAGCAGCCGCCCCTTGACCCAAAGCCCCCGCGCATCCTCGCGCAGCTCATCCCACACACCGATGGGCTGTGCCGGATCATGCTGCCACAGCATCTTGATCCGACGCCCCGCGGCCTCGGCCGCCGCCAGTGACGCGCCATAAGCCCCCCGTGCCACCAGATCACCACCCTGATCGACCCGCCCGAACAGGCTGGCATAGCCGCTGATCTCGGTGCCGCCCTCCACCACAAGCCCCTCGTCGAAACGCGCGAACTTATGTTCCAACCCAGCACCCATTTGGGGCAAACCTCTCCCGTTCTCCGACCCGAGGCCGAAGCGCATGCCATCTTCCATGACACCCTCCCTTGCGTTCAAATTGCTACGGCGCGACCACCAGAAACGACTGTACCGCCTGCGCCAAAATCACCGCGACCACACCATAGACGGTCAACCACAACCGCCGTTCCAGCCGCTCCATCATCTCCTCCAGCCGGTCGAGCCGCTGCAAAAGGTTCTCGTGGTGGATCGCGCTCACCCTCTCATGCGCCTGCAACCGCAACCCCGGCGCACATTCAAACCGGTCATATCCCATCTCCTCAACCATCCGCCGCCACCGCTGGCAGCCCCAACAAGGACCGCTTTTCCGCCTGCGTCAGGAAATCCGCCCCCGCCACCCGCGCCCATTGCGCGTCACGCTCCTGCGCCAGGGCGGGCACCTGATCCAGATCGGGCTTCAACGTCACCGCCTCATGCGTGAACCCAGCCAGCCATGCGCCAAGCGCCGCGGCAACCCGCGTGGCCAAAGGCAGGACCGTCAGCCGGTAGAACGCCCGATGCGCCTCCTGATAATTGGCATAGGTCGCATCCCCCGCGATCCCCAGCAGCATCGGCGGCACTCCAAAAGCCAGCGCCACTTCCCGCGCCGCCGCCTCCTTGGTGCGGTGAAACTCCATGTCCGAGGGCGAAAACCCCATCGGCTTCCAATCCAACCCGCCTTCCAGCAGCATCGGCCGCCC
>NZ_DGMH01000033.1:0-173 GCF_002388305.1 Sulfitobacter sp. UBA4523 | reverse complement strand
TGGTCATCCTGCGGGTGGAAATTCTTGATGTGACAGATCGCGGCCGTATCCCCGGCCACGTCAAACCGATGCTTGCGCCCGCCGACGACATATTCATAGGCCACCGGCCAGCCATCCGCCCCCGGCACCACCGACATGCGATCCGACCGCAAGACATGCAGCTCCACCGGCAC
>NZ_DGMH01000045.1:0-10479 GCF_002388305.1 Sulfitobacter sp. UBA4523 | reverse complement strand
TTGTCAATCCCCATCGACACGCCGGTTTCATGGTGATCCAGATGCGCGCGCTGTGTCGTTTCGCGCAGCTGCGACAGGCCGAAGGATAGCCCGAGCGTCGGCGTCAACCGATGTTGGTACGAGACAGAGGCCCGCATCCGGTGCCCGTCCCGAAACGGGCTTTGGTCATAGGTCTGCCGATCAAACCGCAGCGCACCCGACACCAGATCACGCGGACGCAGCTGATAGGCTCCGCGCAGCTCCGCCCCCCACCGTCGTCGCACGATGTCTGAATCAGAAAAGCTCAGCTCGGCAATCGGCCCGAAAGAGAACCGCCCCCGCTGCCCGCCTCGAATGACATCGAACCGTGCAACGGCCGTGGTTTCCGTGTTCAGCGCGGAATCGTAGAATTTCGCATCCAGACTGGCGGTGCCCACGCCGGACCATCTTTCATTCCACTGCCAGCGCCGCCATGCGGTGCCGCCAATTGCCAGCCCCACCCCGGAAGACGCGCGCGACGCAGGGTTCAACGTGAACGGCACCCCGCCAATCAGGATTTCCTGCTCGGCACTGCCGCGGGTCTGGTTCGACGACGGCAACAGCGCGAACCGCAGGGCAAAGCCGCCGGGCTTGCGCGAGCTATTGTTCAGGATAAAGGTCTGCAATCCGGCGCGCAGCTGTTCGTCGGCGGTTTCCGCGACCAACCGTTCCGCATGATAGCGCGCCGCGGTCACATCACCGCGATAGGCCAGCAGCAGGGTCAGCTCTCGTCTTGCCGGTTCATAATCGGGCGCGATGCGTACCAGATCGCGAAACAGATCAACCGCCGCCGCAGGCTGGTTCTGACGCATCAGGATTTGACCTTCCAGATAGGCCTGATGCAGCGGCCCGTTCGGATCCCCCTTGACCAACTGCGCCAGACTGGCCCGCGCGGCGTCATAGTTTCCCTGTTCCAGATAATCCTGTGGTGTCGCGGCCTGCGCCTGTCCGGGCGATTGGCACGCCAAAAGAACGCCCATCAGGGCGGCAAAAAGAAGATGTTTCATGGATTAACCCTCAAGCAGTTAAATCGGCGTGAAACCTGAACTCTGCACTGCGTCTCCCACATGAAATAATGGGGAGACGCAGGCATGGCTTGAGGTCATGCCCACGCCCAGAGAAGCGGGACCCGTAATTTGATCGACGCTTCTCTATCCCGTTGTCGTCGACCTTAGTCGACTTTGTCGGCCGAGAAGTAGCCGTTCCCGTTCAGCGACCCGTCGTCAGCGCCGATACCAAATGTCAGCGCACCGGCAACCTGTTCGGCGTTTGGCCCATAGAACGCACCGGAGTACGTCCCTTCGGCGCTATTGACGTCGATATCGCTGATGAAGTCCGCATCTGCCGTCAATGTCCCGGCAAAACCGTTGTTATCGAACGTGGTTTTATCCATCGCGATGGTCCCTTCAACGGCATCACGTTCACCGTCTTCGGGGTCTTCGATGGTGGTGTTCCCGATGGTGCCCCAGATCTCGCCCGCGCCAAAGTCTGCCGTCATCGCAATTTCGCTGCGCACCTTGTACCGGCTTAGGCTGTTCGATTCGAAGCCGCTGTTTGGCACAACATTGATCCGCGACCGGCCCGTATATTCGGCTTTTGGCAGATCCTTCAGATCTTCATCCGCCGTCTCTGTGCCAAAGATCGCAAAGGTATTGTCACCCGACACATGACCTTCGGCGTTCTCTGAAGTCCGGAAAATGCTTACCACCTGGGCAAAGCCATTGCCCGCCGTCAGCAGTTCTTCGACCGGACCATTAAAGTTATAGACCCCGGCGAATTTGCCATCCACCTCGACCTCGTAGCCGTCACCTTCGCCATTCACGTCGGCAGGGGTGAACGCCAGCTCTTCGCCGTCGATGGTCACGGTCAGCGCGCCGTCATCATTGCGCTTGATCGACGCGGTGACATCAGTCGTCGTGCTGGTTTCCCCGGTGTGATAGTTCAGGTTCTGCAAGGCGACGCCCACGGCGCGCGCGGTCAGTGTCTTGCCTGACGCGATCGCAGCACCGGCATCGACCGGATCACCGTCCTCGTCTGTTGCAAAGGTCCGTTTGGCCTGCGCCTCTTCGGTGATGTCTGTTACATCAATCACCTTGTCGACCCCGTTCGACGACCCGCAGGCCGCGACGCTCAGCGCCAGCGCGGTCGTTGTCATCAATTGCATGTAAAGTTTCATTTCAATGCCCTTTCTAAATAGCCCCAAGCGGGCGGGTGCCTGCCGAAATCGCAGCAGGTTAAGAAAGGTTAAAAATCGACCGTAAACGTACCGTAAATTTTTGCGCGGCGCTCCGTGAAAAAATCGTGAAAAAAGAACGCATCAGGCGGTTTTTCATCGCTAAAAGCTCAGAGGAGCCTAACCTATAGTTGCGACAGATATGCCAGCGCCTGTTTGCTTGGCATAAAGAAGTAGCCCCCCGCCACCGTTCGGGTGAAATCCACCGGCGCAGGCTGTGCGACCCCCTCCCCTTCCGCGCGCGACATCGGGCACATATCCAGCGCCAGCGAGTCCTCCGACCCCGGAATAATGAACGTATCACCCTTCTGTTTCGGCGTGATCAAAGGGTCCGGCCCATGCCGCCCGCCGTGGAACCCGTCTGCGTTGATCCAGGTCTGCTGCACGAACTCGAACTGCCGTTCGATATTGGCGTTAAAGCACATAAAGAAGGTGCCTTCCTCTTGCTCAACCGGCGGTACGGTCTCGGTATCGCGCCGCACCCAGCCCGCGTCGATCAAGCCTGCGTCCTGCGGCGTGTCAAACGCGCTGCTATAGGTCCGGCCCCGCCGCAACAGCCGATGGCGGTTGTTGATCTGCAAAGTGATCTCGTGACCGGGGCGGAAACTGTCGCGCGGGTTGGCGCGGCGGATATGCGACCCGATCGGGCAATACAGCCCCAAGGGGTCGTCCTCACCGTGGCGGAAATCATTGTCGGGGATCACCGGACGCAGCAGATCGCGCGGTATGCCAAGGGGGCCGACCTCATGCTCCAGCTCTGACAAGGCATCGTTGAACGCGGCCCAGCCCTGCGTCGTCCAGATCGTCTCATCCATGCTCAGCCCGCCATGCACGCCCAAACGGCCGCTTCCCCTTGGCGTGCGTGTCCGGTCAAGGAACTGCTGCAGCGCAACAAGATGGCCGTCGGTTGCAGGGCGCTGTTCCGTCGCGGCCTGCAATGCCTTGAGGCGCAGCCCGACATAGCGACGCACGACCGCGTGATAGCGCGCGCGGTTGCGCAGGCTGCGCGACACCGACGGGTTGCGCGCCAGTGAACTGCCGTCCGCCCACCGACCAATGATCTTGGCGGTGATCCATTGCTCCATCCAGATTTGCCGTGCATCCGGCCCCATAGGCACATCGCCATAGGGCGATTGATCCATCTGCCCGCGCTGCATATCCCCCAGCACGATATCCTTGTCGCCGGGCATGTGGTCGCCCTGCCGGATCCTGATGTCGGCCTGCATATCCTCGC
Organism: Sulfitobacter sp. UBA4523; assembly: GCF_002388305.1. Lineage (NCBI taxonomy): Bacteria > Pseudomonadati > Pseudomonadota > Alphaproteobacteria > Rhodobacterales > Roseobacteraceae > Sulfitobacter > Sulfitobacter sp. UBA4523. Next base: position 6,994 of record NZ_DGMH01000045.1, on the reverse strand, counting down.
GGATCGCATCCGCGATGCCCTTTTGCGGCAGATGTCGCGCCTCAAGCCCGCGCGCCTTGGCCGCCACAAACTCCTTCAGAGCCTTGTCATTGTGCAAGATCTGCCGCACCGCCAGAAAGCTCCCGCCGCGGCCAAAATCACGCTGGTCCCCCAGATGCAGCCGCCCAAAGCGCGGCACCAGATCCGTCACCGGCCGCTCGACCGCCGACAGCCCCTGCGCCGCCGGCGTATCGGCGGGCACGGTGATCGCCAGCGGCAGGTAGCCCCGGGAATCGGGATACCCCAGGATGAACTCCCCCGCGCCGACCACATCATCCGGCGCGGCCTTACCTTTGGCAAAGGCCTGGGTATGGCGCATGATCGGCTGCGAGATACCGTCACGCGTGCCGAACCCGTCGCTATGGGCCAAGCCACGGCGTTGCAGATCCGCCCGCACGATGCTGTCCACCGCGATGCCATATTGCTCGAACATCACGGTCAGCGTGTCGTCGGTTGCCGCCTGCTCCGAAGGATCGCGGGCATAGGACAGCAGCAAAGCGTGCGCGGCGCCGTCGCTCCATCGCCAGCGGGCGGGATCGGCGGGCGTGCCCGCATCGCCCAACACCCGCGCCCGTGCCGCCATGCCGCTGGCAAAGGCATGGGGCAACGTCGCGCGTCCGTCGTGGGGCGTGTCGGGAAACCCCAGCAGCGACAGCCCGCCAGAGGAAAGAGCAATGAAATGCGCCGGATAATCGGGATAGGCGTCGCCAAAGCTCAGCCGCGCATCCCAGGGCGCACCGGGGGTTTCGGCATTGCGCGCCTCTTGCAGCAACTGCGCGATCAGGCGTTTGCCCCCCTGCCCCGTGTCAAAGCGCAGCACCCGCGCCGTCATCAACGGATGCCGCCCCAGCCCGTTGAACAGCAAGGTCTGCACCTGGTCCGTCTCGATCGCATCGGCGGGGCGCGGCGCGGTGTAGAACAAGGTGGCCCACGCGCGATATTCGTCATGGGTCAGCGCCCGCGCCAGCCCGTCGCGCACCAGCGCATTGGTGCGGATCATCCCAGTGGTCAGCTGCGGAAAGCGGCTGTACCAGACCTGCGTCTGCACCTGCTGGCGCCGCACCCAGCGTTTGAACCTGTCGCCGTCCTGCGCCCCATCCAGAAAAAACCACCGGCTGCGCGGAAACCCCACGCAGTTATTCCACGCCATCGTCTGCCCACGGTGCACCTTGGTGATGAAATCCTCTAGGTAGCTTTCCCAGCTGCCGTCGTAATTGCCCTGAAAGATCAGCTTTTGACTGCCTTTGGGGCAGTACCAGCGCGCATAATGGATGGTGGCGAAATCGGTGACAAAGCCGGGGCGGAACCACAGGATTTTCATATATTTGATGATGTGGAACGCCAGCGCCGTGGTCAGCCGCCGCAGCAGGCCGGGCTTCAAGGCACTGACCGAGGTGATGTGGTTCTGCGCATAGCCGGGCAGATCCTCCATCGCTTGCACGGCGGCGACGTGATCATGGGGCGCATAGCGGTCATCCGGCGTCTCGCGCGTCTCGACCCGCCGCAACCACGCCAGCACCCCGCCCGCCACCGTGAGCGCCAGCAACAGCGGCACCATCCACAGCGAGACATAGACATCCGCCGCCTGCAACAGACTGACAAGACCAAAGGCGACCAGCCCCACAGGCAGCACCAGCGCCAGCAGCGCAAAGACCGCCAAGGGCTTCAGCCCCAGCCCCGCATATTTCGCGATAAACCCCGAGAAGGGGAAATCCTTGTGCCGCGAGAAGCGCGGATAGCGATGGGACGGGCGGTACAGCAGCGCCGCTTTCGCAGGGTCCTCCTGCATCTGTTTGCGGATATCGGCCACCAGATCGGCAGGGTCCGTAGTGCCCTCGGCTGCGCGCTGTCGCACCTGCGCCTCGGCCCAGTCATACAGCTTTTTCTCCGCCTCGATCTGGCGCACGGGCATATGTTCGGTGCCGTTGAAGTTCACCCCGATGGTGCCCCAGGGCTTGGTATCGGGGTGCAGCAGATGCGCGCGCACCGTCGCGATAAACCCGCCCTGCGCATCTTTCAGAAACGGCAACACTGTCGAACAGGGCGCGTCGATCTGTTGCGCCAGCCGCGCCAGCGCGTCCCGCGGCATGCCATCGGTGTTGAACTCTGCCAGCAGATGCGTGGGCCGCGCATCAAGCCGCGTCTCGGCCCCCAGATTGACCAGATTGAGGCTTGCGAAATGCACGATCCCCGTGCCCTCAAGCCCCTGCTTCAAATCCGATGTCTCCTCCTGCAACCCCGCCAGGACCGCGCGCAGCGCCTCTATATCCACCCCCTCTTTCAAGAGCACTGGTGCCACGATCGTCGACTGTGCCGCGTGGCCTTCCACCATGTCGAACCGCATCCGCAAGCGGCCCAGATAGGGGCCATAGAACTTTGGCCGCTCGGGCAGAAAGGCGATGCCAGGGCGCGACAGGATGATCTGGAATGCCTCGGTGATGATCTCATGCGCCATCTCGTGCCCCAGACAGTGATGCATCCCCAAACCAAAGGACAGATCCGGCAGCGCGGTGCCGTCCTTGGCCAGGAACCCCTCTCCCGGCATGAAGCGGTTAGGGTGTTTCACCACCCGCGGATCATGCAGAGCTTGCGCTGTTGCCAGAATGACCACGGCACCGGGTTTGATCCGCCGCAGCGCCTCGGGCAGGCCGTGGGTATCGCCGGCCTCTTTGCGCAGGCGGAACTGGCCGGGAAAAAGCGACGGGTTAAAGCGGGCGATCTCGAACAATATGTCGCGCAGGGCTAGGCGGGCCTGCGGATCGTCGGGGGTGGCTTCGGCCCGCGCGGCACAGCGCAGCGCCTGATGGAACTGGTCCGGCTTGCGGCGCATCTGATCGAGTATCTTGCCCGCCGCAAGTGCTGTGGTGGGCACAAAGCCGGTGATCACCCCGAACAGGATCACCCGCACGGTGTCTTTGTCCGACTGTTCCCAAACCGGTCCGCCATCGCCCTGCCGCGCGACCTGATCCATCAACCCTTGCAAGAACCCCGCCTGTGCGGGGTCCGCCCGTTCGTCGGCGGACAGCTTGGCATAGGCGTCGATGCTGGCATCCAGCAGATCGCAGATGCGCTTGGCCCCGATCATCGCCTGCCGACGCACCGCAGGCGTGCCCGAGGGGTCGGCAAAGATCAGCGAGGAACAGGCCGCCGAAAACGCGGCAAAGTTTTCCGCGCTCGGTGCCGCGATGCCAAAGGTCTTCAGACAGGCCTCTGCCGTAACGCGCATAAAGACATCGCGGGCCATGTCGATCTGCCCGCCGCTATCCTCCAGCAAGGCTTCGGTCACGCGGCGCACCACAGGGCGCACATGGGTCACCGGATCAATCGCCGCCCAAGGATCGCGCAAAATCGCCATCTGCGCGGCATGGGTCTGTGCATCATCGCCCAAGGCAAAAACCGGCGGGCCTGCCATCTCTTCCATCTCGGGGCCAAAGGGCACGCCGAAAACATCGGGCCGATGCAATGCCGCCACGATATCGGCGTGGCGCGTGACAAAGTGATACGGCCCCAAACGCACCACCGGCGCAATCCGCTGCATCAGGCGCAGCCCGCCATGTTTCATCAGCCCTTGCGTGATCCGGCTCCGCAGCTGTGCGACCCAACTGCCGTTCAGCGCATCAAGCGTGAAATGCCGCGTTCCCAGATCAGAGGGATGCGCCCGCTCCTCCGCCTGCGCTTGCCGGATACCAGCGTAGTTGTCTGCATATTTCGTCATGCGTCGGATGCCTTCTGCAAAGGCCCCTCGGGGGGTCACCAGCCGGCGCGCCGTACCTAGAACATCTCTTCAATCATACGCGCGTTCAGCGACCGGTCCGAAAAGGGAAGCCAGTTGATATAGCTGCGGTTGAAACGGGGCTCGAACTCGTACAGGTCGCGCTTGGCACGCGCCACGGCGTCGGGGCGGCCCATGCGGTGCAGCGCCAGGACCTTGACCATATGGGCGTACCAATAGGCGGGGCGCAGCAACAAGGCGTGATCCGCGTGCTGCAATGCGGCCGACAGATCCCCGGCCAGCAACGCGGCAAGCGCTGTCTCCCCCTCGAAACAAAAGCGCTGCGGGTGGTGGGGCGACAGGCGGATCGCATGTTCCAGCGCCTCCAGCGCCGCCAGGGGGTTGCCATCATAGGCCAGATTTGTGCCGCGCTGGTCATGGGCAAAGGCCAGCGAGGGGCACAGCCGGATCGCCTCGTCCGTGTAATGCACAGCGGCCGTCTTGTTGCCCAGCCAACATTCCGCACAGCCCGCGATCCAATAGCCCCGCCCGTCCGACACATCCAGCTTGATCGCCTTTTGCGCCTGTCGCCGCGCCAGCTTGATGTCACGTGGATCGGCGCGGCAGGTCCAGACCCGCCACAGCGTGGTCAGCGCAAGATAGACATGCGCCTCTATATGACCGGGGTTGCGCGCGATGATATCCTCGAAGATCGCCTGCGCCTTCTCGAAATCCTCGGGGGTGAGGCGGTTGATATGCCAGCGCCCCTGCCACACCAGCGCCTCGTCGCTCTGCGCGGGCCGCGACTGGGACCGCTGTTCGTAGGATTGCGCCAAGGCACAGCTGAAATTCCCCGCCACCTCGATCGCCATATCCCGCGCGACGGCGGCAAACCCCGCCCCGATATCGGCAGCATCGGCCAGCGGCGCGGTAAACTGCGCACGTTTCACCGATTGCCCCGTGGTCAGATGCGTCAGCTCCACCATCAAGACCAACCGCCCGCTGCTCTGGCGCAACTGGCCGGTCACCACGTAATTCGCCGTCGCAGGCCGCGCGGCACCGGCGGCGCTGCGCCCACTGTGCACGGCCCAATCCATAAGGCTGATCCAACGATGCCGCGCCAGCTGGTCCAACACCTGCTCTGCCAGTTCTTGCGCCTGAGGGGTCAGCGGCTCGGCACTGGCAAAGGGCATGAGCGTCACGCAGGGCACATCCAGCGGCGGGGCGAAGTCAACCTCTGATGGGTCGGGACCGCCCTGCGACGTCTCTAGCTGGCGGGACCAGAAGGCGCGTTGCTCGCGCAGCCAGTTGTCGAATTCGGGGTCCCTGATATCAAGCCCTTCAAGGAACTCCGCCTGCCCCGGCAACCGCTGCGCCACTGACGGAAGCTCAAGCGCATCTACCGCGACCTCGCTCAGCGACAGCGTGACCGTGGTGCGATCCGCTTGCAGCACATCGCCCATCGGGGCAAGCGCACGGCGCAGGGCAGACAGCGTCTGGCGCAGGCTCGCCGCACCCTCACGCTCTCCGCGTTCGCTCCATAGCTTGTATTGCAACCAACGTCTTTCGCGCCTGCCACCGGGGGCGACCGCCAACATCGCCAGCACAGCGCGCGCCTTCTTCGAGGTGATGGTGACACGTGACCCATCGGTGCGCCGCAAATCGAACGGCCCGATGACATTTAGCTGCAATCCTAGAGTTTTATGAGAACCATCCGCCAAAACTACCCACCACTTTCGTCATGGTTGAGTGTGCGGGATACGTTTCCATCCGTCAATTTTTTTCACCGCCGATGTTTCCCTAACGGCATTGCAAAACCCGCCCCGGCGTGCTGCATCTTCGGCAATCGAAAATACCAGATGACATGGACGGAGCCCGACCAATGACCCAGAACGCCCCCCTCAAACGCCGGACCGGCGGACAGGTCCTTGTGGACCAGCTTTTGATCCACGGGGCCGACACCGCCTATTGCGTGCCCGGTGAAAGCTACCTCGAGGTGCTGGACGCGCTGCATGACGTGCAAGACCGGTTCACGCTGATCAACGCCCGCCACGAGGCCGGTGCGGCGAATATGGCCGAAACCTACGGCAAACTGCACGGCACCCCCGGCATCTGCATGGTCACCCGCGGCCCCGGTGCCTGCCACGCCGCCATTGGCGTGCATATCGCGCAACAAGATAGCACGCCGATGATCCTGCTGGTGGGCCAGATCGCCCGCGACACCACCGACCGCGAAGCGTTTCAGGAAGTCGACTACCGCGCCATGTTCGGCCCTATCGCCAAATGGGCGACCCAGATCGACGATGCGTCGCGGGTGCCTGAATATATGGCCCGCGCCTTCCGCGTCGCCACCTCTGGCCGGCCCGGTCCGGTTGTCATTGCCCTGCCCGAAGACATGCTGACCGATATCGTCGAAGTCGCCGATGCGCGGCCCTATAGCGCCACGCAGGCCCAACTTTCGACAGCAAATGTAGACGCGCTGAAGGACGAGATCGCACAGGCCAAACGCCCGCTGATGCTGCTTGGCGGCTCCGGCTGGACCGAGGATGCCGCCGCCGCGATCACCCGCTTTGCCGAGACCAACAACATCCCCGTCGCCACCTCCTTCCGGCGACAGGATATCGTGCATAACCTGTCGCCCGTCTTTGCGGGCGATTTCGGCACCTCCACCGCGCCGACGCTTTTTGCCCACCAGAAAGACGCGGACCTGCTGATCGTCATCGGGGCCCGCTTGGGCGAGATGACGACCAAGACCTACACCACGCTGCAATCGCCCAACCCCGATACCCGTCTGGTGCACCTGCACCCTGACGCGGACGAGATCGGCCGCGTCTATTCCCCCGACCTCGGCTTTGCCGCCTCCCCCGCCGCCGCGGCATCGGCGCTTGGTGACATTGATCTGGGCCGCGCCGACGATTGGCAAGATTGGTGCGCAAAGCTGCATGGGGATTACCTGACCGACACCGACAGTCCCAATGGCGCGGAATGGGAGCTCGACATGGGCGTCGCCCTTTGCCAGATCCGCGATAGCCTACCGCAAGATACAATCGTGACACTGGACGCGGGCAACCACACAGGCTGGGCACAACGCTATCTGCGTTTTGGCCGCCCGGGGCGCATCGTCGGGTCGACCTGCGGCGCGATGGGGTATTCCGTTCCGGCGGGCGTCTCTGCGGCGCTGGCGCATAAGGATCAACTGGTGCTGTCATTCGTCGGCGATGGCGGCTTCATGATGAGCGGGCA
>NZ_DGMH01000048.1:0-5522 GCF_002388305.1 Sulfitobacter sp. UBA4523 | reverse complement strand
GAGATGCGCTATTCAGGGCGGCCCGAGTTGCAAGGCCCGAAGCTCGCGGAACTGGCGAGGCTGGACGACGCCGCGTTCCGCACCATGTTCTCGGGCAATCCGGTCAAGCGGATCGGGCGCAACCGGTTCATTCGCAATGTGCTTTATGCCATTGGTAACTCCGGTCAGGCGCGTCTGACCCCCGTGGCACAGGGCCTGTTGGACGATCCGGACGCGACTGTCGCCGACGCGGCGCAATGGGCCGTTGCGCGTCTGCGCGAAAACCACGGCTGACAGGGCTGGACCGCTGCGCGGGAACAGGTAAACCCTAGGAAAACGGTGCAAGGATAGTTGAATGGCGCTTTTGCTTGGGGTCGATACGGGCGGCACCTATACGGATGCGGTGCTGATCCGCGATGAAACCACGGTGATCGCATCGGCCAAGGCGCTGACCACCCGCGCCGATCTGGCCATTGGTGTGGGGCAGGCCGTGCGCCGCGTGCTGGCGGCGGCCGATGTTTCAGCGGGTCAGGTGGCGATGGCGTCGCTGTCGACCACGCTGGCAACCAATGCGCTGGTCGAAGGGCAGGGCGGGCGCGTCGCGTTGATCTATGTCGGCTTCAAGAAGCGGGATCTTGAGACGCACGGGCTGGCAGGGGCGCTGAACGGTGACCCCTATCTGATCCTTGGCGGGGGGCATGACCACGCAGGCGCAGAGCGTGCCCCGCTGGACGAAGCCGCGCTGATCTCCTTTTTGACCGAGCAGCGTGAACAGGTCAGCGGTTTTGCCGTTGCCAGCCAGTTCGCCACGCGCAACCCCGCCCATGAGCAACGCGTCGCCGACTTGGTGACGCAGGTGACGGGGCGGCCCGTGTCGGCCTCGCATCAGCTGTCGGCCAAGCTCAACGGGCCGAAACGGGCGCTGACGGCGGTGCTGAACGCGCGGCTGATCGGGATGATCGACCGGTTGATCGGGCGGGCCGAGGATGTGTTGACCGACATTGGCGTCGCGGCCCCGCTGATGGTGGTGCGGGGGGACGGGGCGCTGATCTCTGCCGCGCAGGCACGGGAACGGCCGATTGAAACGATCCTCAGCGGGCCTGCGGCCTCTATCGTGGGGGCGCGGTGGATGACCGGTGCGGCCCGTGCGTTGGTCAGCGATATTGGCGGCACCACCACCGATGTGGCCCTGTTGCGCGATGGCCGGCCCGCGATCGACCCCGCAGGGGCCCGTGTCGGCAGCTACCGCACGATGGTAGAGGCCGTTGCCATGCGCACCACTGGTCTGGGGGGCGACAGCGAGGTGCATTTCCTGACAGAAGGCTTGCATGGGGGGGTGACGCTGGGACCCAAGCGGGTCTTGCCCATTGCGCTCATCGCGGCAGAGGCACCCGAGGTGGTCCATGCCGCGCTTGATGCGCAGCTGCGCAGCACCACCCCCGGCGAATATGACGGGCGCTTTGTGCGTGCCGTGGCAGGTCAACCGCGCGATGGGATCTCGGCGCGTGAACAAATGCTGCTGGACCGTATTGGTGACGGGCTGCACCCGATGGCCGACATCCTGCGCGCACGGATAGAGACAGGCGCGCTGAAACGTCTGGTAGAGCGTGGCTTGGTCCAGCTGGCCGGCGTTACCCCATCGGACGCAAGCCATGTGCTGGGACGGGTCGCGGCCTGGGACGCAGAGGCCGCAGGCAAGGCGCTGCGGTTGTTTGGACGGCGACGCACAGGCGCGGGGCAGATGCTGGCCCCTGACCCTGCCGCTATGGCGCAGATCATCGTGGATCAACTGACCGAACAGACCGCGCTGGCCATGCTGGAAGCGGCGCTGGCGGAAGAAGAGCCCGCCTTTGATACAGAACCCGAAACGCTGGCCCGCCACGAGCTGTTGCAGCGCGGGTTGCGCGGGCACGCGGGGCTTGTGCGGATCGAGGCGGCGTTGAACGTGCCGGTGATCGGGCTGGGGGCCTCTGCCGCGGCCTATTATCCGGCGGTGGGGGAACGGCTTGGCACGCAGATGATCCTGCCCGAACACGCCGCAGTAGCCAATGCCATTGGTGCGGTCGTGGGCCGGGTGACCATGCGGGAAAGCGGCACGGTGACCTCGCCCGCAGAGGGGCGGTTCAGGGTGTATCTGGCCGGCGGGCCAAAGGATTTCAATGATCAGACACAGGCACTGAGCACGCTTGAGGCAACCCTGCGCGACAAGGCAGAGGCGGCAGCGCGGGCGGCGGGGGTGGTCGATGTGCAGATTGACGTGCAACGCGACATCCGCCACGCAGAGGTCGAAAGCCGCAAAGTCTTTATCGAAGCGCTGCTGACGGTCGAGGCGACAGGCAGGCCAAGGGTCGCATCGGCCTGACGCTGCACAAAAGAAAACGGCGCAAATCCGAGGGGCTGCGCCGTTTTGCGTTTATTCTGCTGCCGCGCGTTTGGGCAGGACCCAGTCGGGGCGCGGGAAGTGGCAGGTATAGCCGTTTGGAATACGCTCCAGATAATCCTGATGCTCGGGCTCTGCTTCCCAGAAGTCGCTGACGGGTTCTACCTCTGTCACGACTTTGCCCGGCCAGATGCCCGATGCCTCTACATCGGCAATCGTGTCCAGCGCCGTGGCTTTCTGGTCTTCGTCGACATAGTAGATCGCCGAACGATAGCTCAGCCCGCGGTCATTGCCCTGACGGTTCAGCGTTGTCGGGTCGTGGATCTGGAAAAACAGTTCCAGCAGATCACGATAGCTGATCACGTCGTCGTCAAACATCACCTCGATCGCCTCGGCATGGGTGCCATGATCGCGGTAGGTGGCATTGGGCACATCGCCGCCCGAATAGCCCACGCGGGTCGATAGAACCCCCTCGCGTTTGCGGATCAGGTCCTGCATGCCCCAAAAGCATCCTCCGGCCAGTACTGCGCGTTGTTCGCTCATGCTACATCCTCCACTTGGTTGAGATAATCGCCATAGCCTGCGTCTTGCATGTCGTCACGATGAATAAAGCGCAACGAGGCGGAATTGATGCAATAGCGCAGCCCGCCACGATCCGCGGGACCGTCGGGGAAGACGTGGCCCAGATGGCTGTCCCCATGGGCGCTGCGCACTTCGGTGCGGATCATCCCCAGCGACGCGTCACGCAGTTCGGCGACATGGGCCGGTTCGATGGGTTTGGTAAAGCTTGGCCAGCCGCAGCCGGAGTCGTATTTGTCCGAGGACGCGAACAGCGGCTCGCCAGAGACGATGTCTACGTAGATGCCCGGCTCTTTGTTATCAAGCAGCTTGCCCGTGCCCGGCCGTTCGGTGCCGTTCTGCTGGGTGACACGGAATTCTTCGGGGGACAGAGCGTTAATGGCGGCGTCGGTCTTTTCATAGGTCGGCATGCGAGGCTCCTTTGCGGTTTGATACATTAAATGGGGCCTGCGCGGGTTTTTCAAAGGGGTAATGCATCGACGCACCGATCTGTGACCGCCCGCCTGTCGTCCAACCCCTTGGCTTGCAGGTCAGGCCGGGCGCTGCCGCGAGACCTGAACCGCAAGAATACCCAAGGCAATCACGGCGACGCCGATGATATCCTGAACCCCCAGCGGTTCGCCCAGCAACAGCCAGGCAATCGCCACCCCGAAAAACGGGTTAAGGAAATGGAAGGTCGCGGCGCGTGTGGCTCCGATACGGTTGACCAGCCAGAACCAGACCACCGTCGCCAGCAGCCCCGGCACCAGACAGGTATAAAGGAACGCCAGCGCTAGCGGCCAGCTTGGGCTGATGTGCGGCGTCTCGAACAGCAAGGTCGCAATCGACAGCGCGACGCAGCCGACAAGCATCTGCAAGCCCACCACCATCAGGAAGTTCCCGCCAGAGGTCGCACCGCGCACCAGCAGGGTCGCCGCAGAGAGCGCGACCACACCGACGCCGCATAGCAAAAGCCCCGTCAGATCGACGCCGCCGTTGATCCGTGCCCCCATAATGATGGCCACGCCGATCACACCGGCGATCAGCCCTGCGACGCCCAACGGCTTGAGCTTTTCCCCCAGAAACAGCCATGTCGCCAGACCGACCAGCAACGGCATGGTCGAGGCGATGATCGCCGCCAGTGACGCCTGTACGGTCTGCATCGCGACAAAGTTCATCCCCAGATAGACCGCGTTTTGCAGCACGCCGAAAATGATCGTTGCCCGCCATTGCGCAGGCGTCAGCCGCCACGTCTGCCCAAGCGCAAGCGCGACCCCCACGCCGATCAGGCCAGAGATCAGATACCGCGCCGACAAAGCCATCAAAGGGGACGCGTCCGCGACGATGATCCGTGCCGATGTAAAGGCAGAGGACCACATGACGGCGAAGGCCAGCCCCATGAGAATTGCACGTATATCCATGAGGGGGCCTTTCAGGTTTTCCAGTGGGCGGAGACTTCCGCAGTTGCCCGACAGGGGCAAGCGCATTCAGCGCAACACAGACCTGCGCCAAACGCAAAGGGCCGCCCGTGGGCGACCCTTTGTCAGAACAGACTGTGATCAGTCTTATTCGTTAACGCTGTCTTTCAGCGCTTTCGCGATGGTCATCTTAACAACCTTGTCCGCGTCTTTCTTGAACTGTTCGCCGGTGGCAGGGTTGCGCACCATACGCTCGGGGCGTTCGCGGCAGTAGATTTTGCCAATGCCGGGAAGTGTCACAGCGCCACCGCCGGAGACTTCTTTGGTGATCAACGCGCAAACCGCGTCCAGTGCCGCGCTTGCTGTTTTCTTGTCTTCGCCCATTTCCTCAGCCAAAGCCGCGACGAGCTGGGTTTTTGTCATTGGTTTAGTTGCCATCTTGTTTTTCTCCTTCGTCCGCCCGGATTAGGGCCTCACGCGCAGAATGTAACGGTATGTTGTGGCTGAACACAACGAATAGGTCGCAAGAAACCGCGAAAACATGCTATTTTCAGCCGATTTCGGCCTTTAGAGAAAGGCAGTTTCGTCAAACGAGCGCAATTTTCGGCTATGCAACCGCTCTAGCGGCATATCGCGCAGCTGTTCCATCGCGCGAATACCGATCATCAAGTGTCGTGCGACCTGCGTTTTGTAGAAATCAGACGCCATACCGGGCAGCTTCAACTCGCCATGCAAGGGTTTGTCCGAGACGCATAGAAGTGTGCCGTAGGGCACCCGGAACCGATAGCCGTTAGCCGCAATCGTTGCGCTTTCCATATCCAGCGCCACGGCGCGCGACTGGCTGAGCCGTTGCACCGGACCGGATTGATCGCGCAATTCCCAGTTGCGGTTGTCGATGGTAGCAACGGTGCCCGTGCGCATGATCCGCTTCAACTCGTAGCCCTCAAGCTGAGTGACCTGTTCAACGGCGTCCTCCAGCGCGATCTGGATCTCGGCCAGCGCGGGGATCGGAACCCAGACCGGCAGGTCGTCGTCCAGCACGTGATCCTCGCGCAGATAGGCATGGGCCAGGACGAAATCCCCCAGGGACTGGCTGTTGCGCAGCCCCGCGCAATGGCCGACCATCAGCCAGGCATGGGGGCGCAGGACGGCGATGTGGTCGGTGATCGTCTTGGCGTTGGACGGGC
>NZ_DGMH01000068.1:931-5765 GCF_002388305.1 Sulfitobacter sp. UBA4523 | reverse complement strand
TATGAGGAATTGACTGGCGCGTCAACCCATAGCGGCGGTCCGCCGTATGGATATCCCTTTCAATCTGAAAGCACCCCACCCTGCCCCATATAATAGCAAAACGGCGCGCTTCGAAAAGCGCGCCGTTGCCTGTCGATCGTAAGGTTGGATTAAGCGTCCAGAACCTTGGCGATGCTGTCCTGCACCTCTTTGATGTCCGCCAGACCGTCAACGCGCGTAAGCATGTTGTGGGCGTAATAATAGCCCAACAGCGGCGAGGTCTTCTTGTAGTATTCCATCAAACGATTGCGGAGGCTTTCCTCGTTATCGTCTGCGCGGCGCTTGAAGTTAGACGCGCCGCATTTTTCGCACTTACCGTCGGCTGGCTGCGGCTTTGTCACGTCGTGATAGACTTCGCCACAGTTGCCGCAGGTGGACCGACCAGAAATACGCGCGACCAGCGCTTCGTCATCCACGCCCAACTGGATCACGTGATCCAATGGCTTGCCTGTCGCCTCCAGCAGCTCACCAAGCGCGGTGGCCTGCGCCAGCGTGCGTGGGAAACCGTCAAAGATGAAACCGCCGTGGTCAGTGGTGTCTTCCAGCTTTTCGCGGATCAGGCCGATCACGATCTCGTCGGTCACCAGATCACCGCGTGCCATGACATCGGCAACCATGTTGCCCATCTCGGTCCCGCTGTCTTTGGCTTCACGCAGCATGTCACCAGTGGAAAGCTGTACCATATTGCGTGTCTCAACCAGATGACGCGCTTGTGTACCTTTACCCGCTCCGGGTGGTCCTAAGAGAATAATGTTCATCGACGTACCGGGCTCCGTTTTTTCCGTGGTTTGCCAGACTTACCGCGCAACTGGGAACGTTCAAGCAGACCTTCATACTGATGTGCAAGCAGATGGCTTTGTACCTGCTGGATCGTGTCCATGGTCACGGACACAACAATCAGCACCGACGTACCGCCAAAGTAGAACGGGATCGCAAACTGGCCGCGCAGGATTTCGGGCAGAATACATACAGCCGCGAGGTAAAGCGACCCGAGCACAAGAATGCGGTTCACCACATATTCCAGATACTCGGCGGTTTTCTTACCGGGGCGGATGCCGGGGACGAAACCGTTCTGGTTCTTCAGGTTGTCCGCAACCTCGTCAGGTTTGAAGCTGACGTTGAACGTGTAGAAATACGCAAAGAAGACGATCATCGCGACAAAGAACAGCAGGTACAGCGGCTGGCCGGGGCCGAAGTTGGCCAGCAGAACCGACATCACCGGACCGGTAGAATTGCCCGAGAACGTGCTGATCGTGACCGGCAGCAGCAGCAAAGAGCTGGCAAAGATCGCAGGGATAACACCGGCGGGGTTTACCTTGACCGGCAGGTGCGAAGAACCGCCATCGTACATCTTTTGCCCAACCTGACGGCGCGGGTACTGGATGTGGATCTTGCGCAAGGCGCGTTCCATAAAGACGACGAACATGATCGTCGCGATGACCATAACCAGCACGCCAACGATAATCGCGGGGCTGATGGCACCGGAACGACCCGAGGAGAAGAACTGCGCGATCGCGGCAGGAACCTCGGCGATGATGCCAACAAAGATGATCAGCGAGATACCGTTACCGATGCCGCGTGCGGTGATCTGCTCACCCAGCCACATCAGGAACATCGTGCCACCGACCAGCGTGATCATACAAGCGATGCGGAAATACATGCCCGGATCAGCGGCGATATCGCCAGCCTCAAGGGAGACCGCCAGGCCATAGGCCTGGAGCGTCGCCAGAGCCACCGTACCGAAGCGGGTGTATTGGTTGATCTTCTTGCGCCCCTGCTCGCCCTCTTTCTTGAGCTGCTCAAGCGCGGGCACCATCGAGGTCATCAGCTGAACGATGATCGATGCAGAGATGTAGGGCATGATACCCAAGGCAAAGATCCCCATACGGCCAAGTGCGCCGCCGGTGAACATGGAAACCATGCCGCCGATGCCTTGACCCGCGCTTTCCATAAACTGGCGCAGGGCGGTGCCGTCGATCCCGGGAACCGGAATGAACGTGCCAAGGCGATAAACGATCAACAACCCCAGAGTGAATAGAATCCGGTTGCGCAGGTCTGTCGCCTTGCCCAACGCGGACCAACTGGTGTTGGCGGCCATGCTTTCGACGGCTGATACCATGATATAGGGCTCTTTCTTTGCAAAAACGCCGCCCAAGCCGTTTTCCGGCGGGCGGCATTTGGGAAAACTCGATTGACTATGTAAGCGGGACGCGTCCCGCTCACAAGGCAAAAGGTCGGGTTACGCGTCTGCGTTTGCCGCGGCAGGTGCTGTGACGGTCAGTTTGCCGCCCGCTTTTTCTACGGCTTCAACCGCGGATTTGGATGCACCGGATACCTGCAGTTCAACCTTGGCGTTGAAATCGCCTTTGGCCAGAACGCGGATACCGTCCAACTTGCGACGAACCAGACCGGAGGAAATCAGGGCGTCCTCGGTGATCGCAGCGGAGGCGTCGATCTTTTTGGCGTCGATGAATTTCTGGATCAGGCCCAGGTTCACAACGGCATAGGACTTCCGGTTTGGCTTGGTGAAGCCGCGCTTTGGAAGACGTTGGTACAAGGGCATTTGACCGCCTTCGTAACCGTTGATCGATACACCCGAACGGGATTTCTGACCTTTGATACCACGGCCACCCATTTTACCGGTGCCGGAACCAGGACCACGGCCTACGCGCTTGCGTTTCTTGGTGGCGCCTTCGTTGTCAGACAGTTCATGAAGTTTCATGTCGCTTCTCCTTTTGCCGGATGTGGCCCCCAGCGACGGGAGCGGCCAAACGCGGCGTTGCATGATTCTTGTGGCGGACTGGTGGCCACTGGGGGCGTATAGACGGGAGGCCTGAAGGTTTCAAGCCCTGCCCCAACTCCCAGGTGCCCGAGACAAATTAAAACGCCCCGTAGTTTCCCACGGGGCGTCGATATCGAGCAGCAAGACCAATATAAAGCCTCTAGCTTTCTAGGAAAGCGTTCAGCCTTTTTCTTCGATGATCTCAACCATGTGAGAGATTTTGCGGATCATGCCACGAACGGAAGGTGTGTCTTCCAGTTCACGCACACGGTGCATTTTGTTCAGACCCAGACCAATCAACGTAGCGCGCTGGTCGGCGGGGCGGCGGATTGGCGAGCCAACCTGCTTGATTACGATCGTCTTAGCCATGCTTATGCCTCCTCAGCGACTTGTGCGGACGATTCAACATTGTCCTCACGCTTGGGCAGAATGTCTGCAACTTTCTTGCCGCGACGCTGAGCAACAGCACGTGGCGAAGATTCTTTTTTCAGGCCATCCATGGTGGCGCGGATCATGTTGTAAGGGTTCTGGGTCCCGATGGACTTCGATACAACGTCCTTAACACCCAGCATCTCGAATACGGCACGCATTGGACCACCGGCGATGATCCCGGTACCTTCTGGTGCTGTGCGCATTACAACGCGACCGGCGCCGTGACGGCCTTCCATGTCGTGGTGCAAAGTGCGGCCTTCGCGCAGCTGAACGCGGATCATTTGGCGCTTAGCTTGCTCGGTGGCTTTGCGAATGGCTTCTGGAACCTCTTTCGCTTTACCTTTGCCGAAGCCTACGCGGCCCTTTTGGTCGCCAACAACGACAAGTGCAGCGAAGCCAAAGCGCTTACCACCCTTAACGGTTTTGGAAACGCGGTTGATCGCCACTAGGCGGTCGGCGAATTCGGGTGTCTCGTCGCGTTGGTTGCGGCGGTTGCCACCCCGGTTGTCATCTCTTGCCATGCGGCATCATCCTTTTGGTGCTGCGCTTGCGCGCGTCATAGAGTCAATCCAAGTGGGCAAAGCCCCCGGATCATCGAGGCGGCGCGAGACCCGCGCCGCCTACGTTCGCTTAGATTTTCAGACCGCCTTCGCGGGCTGCATCGGCCAAAGCTTTGATCTTGCCGTGGAACAGGAAACCGCCACGGTCAAAATATGCTTCGCTTACACCGGCCTTCTTGGCACGCTCGGCGATTGCCGAACCAACCTTGGTCGCTGCTTCGATGTT
This sequence comes from Sulfitobacter sp. UBA4523, assembly GCF_002388305.1. Lineage (NCBI taxonomy): Bacteria > Pseudomonadati > Pseudomonadota > Alphaproteobacteria > Rhodobacterales > Roseobacteraceae > Sulfitobacter > Sulfitobacter sp. UBA4523. The sequence continues at coordinate 1,726 of NZ_DGMH01000068.1, read as the reverse complement.
GTTCTTGCCAACAACGCCCAAGTCTTTTTCCATCGAGGACGCGGAAGCCAATGTGACCCCGTTTACGTCGTCGATCAGCTGGGCGCTGATGTTTTTGTTCGAGCGGTGAACGGAGAGGCGAAGACGCCCTGCGTTGACCCGACGAAGTTTGTTCCGAACGCGCAGGCGGCGTTTCAGAAACAGTTGTCTTTTGCTGTTTGCCATCTGTGCGATCCTTACTTCTTCTTGCCTTCTTTGCGGAAGACGAACTCACCCTTATAGCGGATGCCTTTGCCCTTGTAGGGCTCGGGCTTGCGCCATGCGCGGATGTTCGCAGCGACCTGACCAACAAGCTGTTCGTCAATGCCTTCTACCACAATCTCGGTCTGTTTCGGTGCTGTGACTGTCACACCTTCGGGTGCCACATAGTCAACATCGTGGGACAGGCCCAGGTTCAGTTTCAGCGTGTTGCCGTTCATGGCAGCACGATAACCAACACCCTGGATCTCAAGCTCTTTTTTGAAGCCTTCGGTGACGCCGGCAACCAGGTTGCTTACCATTGTGCGGCTCATGCCCCACTGCTGGCGTGCGCGCTTGGATTTGCCGCGTGGTGTGATGGTGACCACGTTGTCTTCGACAGCCAATGTAACGTCGTCAGTTGCCTTGAAGGAACGTGTTCCCTTGGGGCCTTTGACTTCGATGGTCTGGCCGCTCACGGATGCTGTAACACCGCTTGGCAGGTCGACCGGTTTTTTACCAATACGAGACATTTTGCTCTCCTTAGAATACGGTGCAGAGCACTTCGCCGCCAACATT
>NZ_DGMH01000068.1:0-758 GCF_002388305.1 Sulfitobacter sp. UBA4523 | reverse complement strand
CCATGTAGACGCGGCGACCGGGCTTGGAAACCCGCTTCAGCTCGCGAATAACAGGTTCGCCCTCGTAGTACTTGAGGCTGATTTCAATCGCGGGGTGGCCATCGGCGCCCGTTTTTGCTTCGTAGCCACGGATGTAGCCTTCGTCCGCAAGCACGTCCAGAACCCATGCACGCAGCTTGGAAGCTGGTGTCATGACGGTGGATTTGCCGCGCAGCGAAGAGTTACGGATGCGTGTCAGCATATCTGCGATAGGATCGTTCATCTGATGCGCTCCTTACCAGCTCGACTTGACCATGCCGGGGATTTGGCCCGAAGAGCCAAGGTCCCGCAGCGCGATCCGCGAAATTTTCAGTTTACGGTAGTAAGCGTGTGGACGGCCTGTCAGCTGGCAGCGGTTGTGCAGACGCACAGCGCTGGAGTTGCGAGGCAGTTTTGCCAGCTTCAGGGAGGCGCGGAAACGCTCTTCCATCGGCTTGGATTCGTCGCTTACGATCTCTTTCAAGGCAGCGCGCTTGGCAGCGTACTTCTTGACCAGTGCTTCGCGCTTCTTTTCGCGCTCGATCATGGATTTCTTAGCCATATCTAAATCCTCCCCGCGCTTACGATGTGAAGGGCATGTTGAACGCTTTCAACAGTGCCTTCGCTTCAGCGTCGGTTTTCGCCGTGGTGGCGATCACGATGTCCATTCCCCAAGTCTCATCAACTTTATCAAAGTCGATTTCGGGGAACACGATGTGCTCTTTCAAGCCCATGGCGTA
>NZ_DGMH01000028.1:8361-8629 GCF_002388305.1 Sulfitobacter sp. UBA4523 | reverse complement strand
CCAGGGCGCGGCGAAATTTGATGAGGTTCAGCCGAAGGTAGCGCCGCGCGGGCGTGATCGCCAACCCGGCGATCAACAGTTGCAAGGCCAGCAACCCCAGCTCTTTTTCCAACGCCTTGATCGGCTCCGCCCCCAGCCCGCCGGTCTGTGCCTGAAACAGCAACCACGGGATTGGCAGAAGCCCCACTATATATACGACCCATGTGGGAACACGTCGCGCGATGGTATTCAGGCGGTCGATCATACCGCCCTGCTCACTTCTATAGAG
>NZ_DGMH01000028.1:7883-8170 GCF_002388305.1 Sulfitobacter sp. UBA4523 | reverse complement strand
ACACGGGTTTAGATATCCTTGCTCAGGTCCATACCAGCATAGAGCTCCGCGACCTCGGCCTCGTACCCGTTGAACATCAGCGTCGGGATCCGCTTGGAGAAAAGACCGCCACCGATGACCCTTTCACTGGCCTGCGACCAACGGGGGTGATCGACCTCGGGGTTCACATTACTATAGAAGCCGTATTCCCCTGCATTCGCCTTGTTCCAACTGGTCGGGGGCTGAGTATCCGTGAGGGTGATCCGCACCACGGATTTGATCGACTTGTAGCCATATTTCCACGGCAC
>NZ_DGMH01000028.1:7431-7790 GCF_002388305.1 Sulfitobacter sp. UBA4523 | reverse complement strand
CGCAGCGGTGCGCCGTTCTGTTTCGGGATGTCCTTGCCATAGATGCCGGTGGCCATAATCGTCAGCGGGTGCATCGCTTCGTCCAGACGCAACCCTTCGACGTAGGGCCAGTCGAGCACGTTATAGGCGACGCCGGGCATTTCATCAGGACGCAGCGCAGTCTCGAAGGAGACGTATTTTGCGCCGGACTGCACACCGGCCATATTCAGCAGGTCCGCCAGTTCGAACCCGTTCCACGGGACCACCATTGACCACGCCTCGACACAGCGAAAACGATAGATACGCTCTTCGATCGTCATCTGTTGCATGATGTCGTCGAACCCATAGGCACCGGGCTTGTCGACCAGCCCGTCAATCTG
>NZ_DGMH01000028.1:7016-7254 GCF_002388305.1 Sulfitobacter sp. UBA4523 | reverse complement strand
TCCTTGCCGGTGCCGAATTCATAGTAGTTATTGTAGCTGGTGATATCTTCATAACTGTTCGGCTCTAGCCCCTCGGGCGCGGCAGAGGTGGCCCCCGCGATACCGGCCAACCCGATCCCCGCCAAAGCGCCCCCCATGATCTGACGTCGGTTCATAAATGCAGCATGCGGGGTGACGTCTTTATCCGTGAGTGTGTTGATCCAGCGATAGGCCATAACAGGCGCTCCTTACCAATATA
>NZ_DGMH01000028.1:6539-6890 GCF_002388305.1 Sulfitobacter sp. UBA4523 | reverse complement strand
ATGGGTAGCCTACTGCGGGTTGTCGCTCCTACCAAATGCAATCCGCTACATTTCAGGAGACACACCGGAATGTCAGGGCAACACATGCGAACAGGGCCGAGGTTTCCCCCGGCCCTGCCCGATCACATCACCACACTATATACTATGTACCTAGTGGACGGTCGCTTCGTCCGGTTTGGCGCGGTTGCTGGCAGCCACGCGGTCGCCGATGATCAGCCCTTCGGCACCAGCCTGCACGGGGATAAGATCCCCATCCAGCACGTCACCCGCCAAGATCATCTCGGCTAGCGGGTCCTGTAATGCGCGCTGAATAACCCGCTTCAGCGGACGCGCCCCGAACACCGGATCATA
>NZ_DGMH01000028.1:6009-6325 GCF_002388305.1 Sulfitobacter sp. UBA4523 | reverse complement strand
CGCGCCCCGAACACCGGATCATAGCCTTCGTCGGCGAGCCACTTGCGCGCACCTTCGTCCAGCTCCAGCCCGATCTTGCGACCGGCGAGACGCTTCAGCAGACGGTTCACCTGAATGTCGACGATCCCCGCCATGTCGGCACGTGCCAAGCGGTCAAAGATCACCGTTTCATCCAGTCGGTTCAGGAATTCGGGGCGGAAGTGAGCCCGCACCGCATCCATCACATCCCGTTTCGCCTGCGCCATGTCGCCCCCTTCGGGCAACTGGCTCAGCGCTTGCGCCCCAAGGTTGCTGGTCAGCACGATCAGCGTCTGCT
>NZ_DGMH01000028.1:0-5812 GCF_002388305.1 Sulfitobacter sp. UBA4523 | reverse complement strand
TCGAACAGCACGACCTGATAGGGTCTGCGCCGCACGGCTTCGGTCAATACGCCACCTTCGTCATAGCCAACATACCCGGGAGGCGCGCCGATCAGACGGGCCACGGCATGTTTCTCCATGAACTCAGACATGTCGATCCGCACCATCGCGTTCTCGTCGTCGAACAGGAATTCGGCCACGGCCTTGGTCAGCTCGGTCTTACCGACACCAGTCGGCCCGAGGAACAGGAAGCTGCCCAAGGGGCGGGCCTCGTCATTCAGGCCGGCACGCGCACGGCGCACCGCGTTCGACACAGCTTTGACCGCGAGGTTCTGACCAATGACACGGTTGTGCAACTGGTCTTCCATGCGCAGCAACTTGTCCCGCTCGCCTTCCAGCATACGACCCGCGGGGATACCCGTCCAACGTTCGACGACGCTGGCGATCTGGTCCGGGCGCACGGCCTCTTCGACCATGACGTCGGCTTCGTTCTCTTCGGCCTCGCCCAGTTTGCGTTCAAGCTGCGGGATCACGCCATAGGAAAGCTCCCCCGCTTTGGCGAGGTTGCCTTCGCGCTTGGCGATCTCAAGCTCGGCGCGGGCACGGTCCAGCTGCTCTTTCAGCTCGCGCGCGCCCTCAAGGCGATCACGTTCGCCCTGCCACTGCGCAGTCATGGCATCGGCCTTTTCCTGCAGATCCCCCAGCTCTTTCTCCAACTTGTCCAAGCGGTCCTTGCTGGCAGCGTCATCCTCTTTCTTCAACGCCTCGGCTTCGATCTGAAGCTGCATGATCTGACGATCCAGCGCATCCAGCTCTTCCGGTTTGCTGTCGACTTCCATCCGCAGACGGCTCGCGGCCTCGTCCACAAGGTCGATTGCCTTGTCGGGCAGGAAACGGTCCGTGATATAGCGATGCGACAGGGTCGCCGCCGCCACAAGGGCAGAGTCGCTGATCCTCACACCATGGTGCAGCTCGTACTTCTCCTTAATGCCTCGCAGGATCGACACCGTATCCTCGACCGTAGGTTCGCTGACCATCACAGGCTGGAACCGACGGGCAAGTGCTGCGTCTTTTTCGACATACTTGCGGTATTCGTCCAAGGTCGTCGCACCAACGCAGTGCAATTCACCCCGCGCCAACGCCGGCTTGATGAGGTTGGCCGCGTCCATCGCGCCGTCCGCCTTACCGGCACCAACCAGCGTGTGCATCTCGTCAATGAACAGGATCACCTCGCCCGCGGCTTCGGTGACCTCGGTCAGGACGGCTTTCAACCGTTCTTCGAACTCGCCACGATACTTTGCGCCAGCAATCAGCGCGCCCATGTCCAGCGCCAGCAAGCGCTTGTTGCGCAGGGATTCGGGCACATCGCCATCCACGATCCGCAGGGCGAGCCCCTCGGCAATCGCGGTTTTACCCACACCGGGCTCACCAATCAGCACCGGGTTGTTCTTGGTACGGCGGCTCAACACCTGCATGGCGCGACGAATTTCCTCGTCCCGACCGATGATCGGGTCGATTTTGCCCTCGCGGGCACGTTCCGTCAGATCAAGGCTGTACTTCTTGAGCGCCTCATACCCGTCTTCCGCACTGGCCGAATCAGCCGTGCGCCCTTTCCGGATATCATTGATAGCGGCGTTCAACCCCTGTGCGGTGACCTTGCCCGCATCCAACGCGGTTTTCGCACCGGATTTCACCATCGCAAGCGCCATCAGCACGCGTTCGACCGGCACAAAGCTGTCGCCCGCTTTTTTGGCCAGCGTCTCTGCTTCGGCCAGCACTTTTGCGGTGGCATTATCAAGGTATACCTGCGCGGCGTCGCCCGACACCTTGGGCAGCTTGCCCAAAGACAGCGTCAGGGTTTCAATCACACGTGCAGGATCGCCACCGGCAGCAGCAATCAGATTGCTCGCCAGCCCTTGGTCGTCATCCAGCAGTGCTTTCAATAAATGTTCCGGCGTCAGCCGTTGATGGCTTTCACGCGTCGCGATTGTTTGCGCAGCCTGAATAAAGCCGCGCGACCGTTCTGTGAACTTGCTCAAGTCCATGAGCTTCTCCTTTTCTTAAAGCGACCACAAAGAAGATGCCTGCTTTGCAGCACATCATGGCGTGATCCTCGGGATAGAATTTGGGGACAGAGGGAAGGGATTCAAGAGAGTCGCCTCACAAAAGCGTCAACAAAAAACATACATCTTTTAAGATTATTTTTCAGACTGGTGGGATTTCGCCACATTGCGAACACATTGGAATCCCACAAGAAAAATGCAGTTTCGCAATTTGCCGCCCATGGCAAGAAATAATTACAAAAATGTTAATTGACTGATTTTAAGCGAAAATTTATATTTATCCACATGACGGATGCGCCCCAGTGGAACCATTTAGTCACACATACGTTGTACTGGCAGATAAACGAAAACAAATCGAGCCGACTTTAACCAGTACAACAAATCCTTGAGGTACGAACATGCAGACGCGCCAGATTCAGATGAACGACGTTATCTACAACGCGGCAGAGCAATGCTTCGAAGCTTTGGTCACCGTCCACGATGGCGATCGGTCCCGCAAATATGCCTGCGCCATCAACGCGCCGATGACGATGTCCTTTGATCAAGCTGCCAAAGGCCTGACTAAACAGGCCGAGCGTCGCCATATAAGCCGCGGCGGCATGTATTCCGAGATCCGCGCCCAGAAGCCCGCACAACGCAGTGGCCGCCCTCGGTTCGATCCAAAAGCCTGGTTGCGCCATGTCGCCAACCTTCCCGGCCTTCGCGCCGCCTGATTTACAGTTTCGGCGGAACTGCCTGCGCGCCCGTCCCGGCGCGTGTCCCGCCCAATCCAGAGACAACTGCCTGCCTGCACGTCTCTGATACTCGCCCGGACAGCCGCTGCGCTGCCCGGGCCTTTTTCTTTGCGCGATCCCTGTTTTCATAGACATGTCAGGTCGAACACCGTAAGCCTCCGGCGTTTGCCAAATCTCATCACTTCGGAGCCCGCCCCATGTCAGATGACCGCCTGATCGTTGCCCTTGATGTCCCCCACGCTGTTGCCGGCCTTGAACTGACCCAAAAGCTGGGCGACGCGGTGAGCTTTTATAAAATTGGTCTGGGCATGTTGACGGGCGGCGGCCTGGCGCTTGCGAACGAGTTGATCCAGGAACACGGCAAACGCATTTTTCTGGACATGAAACTGTTCGATATCAGCGCGACAGTCGAAGCAGCGGTGCGCGGGCTAGCGCAGTTCGACCTCGATTTTCTGACCGTGCACGGTGACCCGCATGTTGTCCGCGCCGCGATGGAAGGGGCCGCAGGATCCCGCACCAAGATTTTGGCGGTGACCATCCTGACATCTCTGGACCGCAACGATCTGGACGCGGCGATGATCCAGTCGGGCGATATCCCCGATCTGGTCCAGACCCGCGCCGGGCGCGCGCTGGAGGCTGGTGCTGACGGCGTCATCGCCTCCCCGCAAGAGGCGGCCCTGATCCGTGCCCTACCCGAGGCCAACGGCAAGCTGATCGTCACCCCCGGCGTGCGACCAAGCGGGGCGGCCCTTGGCGACCAGAAACGCGTTGCAACACCGGGTCAGGCGATCTTGGATGGGGCGGATCACATCGTCGTTGGCCGCCCGATCTGGCAGGCCGAAGACCCCGCCGCCGCCGCCCGCGCGGTGCTGGCAGAGCTGCCCTGAACGCAGCCGAAATGCGCGAAACCCAACAAATAGCGCATTTTCGCCTATGTGATAAATCGGTAACAAACATGAACTGGCTGCCAGCAACTGGAAGTTCCGTGTATGTTTTATGACATTCATATGGCAACCTTACTTTGGTGATACTCCCCGACGGACTGGTTCTTCCTGAAGTCCGTCACCTCCCCCCGCTTCAGGCGGGGGTCTTTCTTTGCCCCCCCTTTCGATTTCCGCCCTTCAACCCGACGCTGCACGTATGTGCATGGCGAAGTCGCGTGTGATCGGGTAGACTTGCGTTAACCAGCCCTTAACCCTACCTGACCGCCATGCCCGCCCTCTGCCGAGACTGCCTGTCCGAAATCGCGCCCGCGCGCCGGTGCTCTGCCTGCGGCAGCCCGCGTATCTCGTCACACCCCGAATTATTCGACCTTTCCATCGCCCATATGGATTGCGATGCCTTCTACGCATCCGTGGAGAAACGCGACAATCCGGCGCTGAATGGCAAGCCCGTGATCATCGGGGGCGGACGTCGTGGGGTCGTGTCGACCGCCTGCTATATCGCGCGGATCAAAGGGGTCCGGTCTGCCATGCCGATGTTCCAGGCGCTGAAACTCTGCCCCGAAGCGATCATCATCAAGCCACGCATGGATGCATATGTCGAAGCCTCCCGCGCGATCCGCGCCATGATGGAAGAACTCACCCCCGCCCTGCAGCCGCTGTCGCTGGACGAGGCGTTTCTGGACATGACCGGCACAACCAAGCTTCACGGGGCACCCCCTGCCGTGATGCTTGCGCGACTGGTGCGTCGCATGAAGGTCGAACTGGGGCTGACCGGCTCTATCGGTCTATCACACAACAAGTTTTTGGCCAAAGTCGCCTCTGACCTTGATAAGCCGCACGGGTTTTCAGTGATCGGCAAGGAAGAAACACAGAGGTTTCTGAACGACAAACCGGTGAGCATGATCTGGGGCGTGGGCGCGGCAACGCTCGGGTCCCTTAACAAGGCCGGCATCCAGACCTTCGCGGACCTGCTTCGATGGGAAAGGACCGACCTGATCGCGCGTTTCGGCAGTATGGGCGACCGCCTGTGGCATCTGGCACGCGGCCAAGACAACCGCCGTGTTTCCGCGCATGAACCGATGAAATCCATCAGCAACGAAACCACCTTCAACGAAGACACTTCCGACCCTGACCTGCTGGACGGCCATCTGTGGCGCATGGCGCAAAAGGTGGCGGACCGCGCCAAGGCCAAAGACCTTGCTGGCCGCGTTGTCGTACTCAAGCTCAAACGGGCCGATTTCTCGCTGATCACGCGGCGGGTGTCGCTGTATGACCCGACGCAACTGGCCGACCGCATCTACCGCACAGCGCGCGGGCTGTTTGACCAGCTTGGCGAACCGGGGCCTTTCCGGCTGCTCGGGTGTGGCATTTCGGACCTGAGCGCGGCTGACGGTGCCGATACCGCGGGCGACCTGCTGGACCCGGATGCCGCCCGCCGGGGTCAGGCAGAGCGGGCAATAGATGCCATCCGCAACCGGTTCGGGGACAAGGCAATCGTCAAGGGGCGCGCGCTGCGCTGATCACTCCGCCGCGAGGGCGAGACTTTCTGGACGGATCCGCGCAATCTCTGCCACAACGCCGCGAAGCGCTTTTTGGACATCCTCGAAATCACCGTTGGGGCGCACCAGAGATTCGTTCATATACAGCGACCGGTCCAATTCGACCTGTACCGCATGCTGCCCCCGTGCCGGACGACCGTAAGCTTGGGTGATATAGGCCCCCGCAAAGGGCGTATTGCGGGTGACGGTGAACCCTGCCTTGACGAAAGCGGCCTCTATCTGATCCACAACATCGCTGCTGGCTGCCGCGCCGAACCGGTCCCCCAAGACCACTTCAGGCCGTTTCAACCCCATACGCGCGACGCCGTCCATCGCCTCGTGCGGCATCGAATGGCAATCCACCAAGATCGCCTGCCCGTGATCCGCCCGCGCGTCGTTCAGCAGGCTTTGCAACATATCGTGGTACGGCACCCAATAGGTCGCGATTCGCGCCCGTGCTTCATCCAATGTTAATTTGCCCTGATAAATTGACCGCCCGTTTGCCACGACACGCGGAATAACCCCCAATCCGGAGGCAACCCGCGGGTTGCCTC
>NZ_DGMH01000022.1:185326-185544 GCF_002388305.1 Sulfitobacter sp. UBA4523 | reverse complement strand
TCACGGTTAAAGGCATTCTGGCTGGTCACGATACCTTTGTCTCGCAACGGGATCATTGCGGGGTGTTTCCTGGTCTTTATCCCCGCGCTGGGCGAATTCGTTATCCCGTCTTTGTTGGGGGGGTCAGGGACGTTGATGATCGGCAAGGTCTTGTTCGAGGAGTTCTTTAACAACCGCGACTGGCCCGTCGCGAGCGCGGTGGCGGTGATCCTGCTGCT
>NZ_DGMH01000022.1:180553-185151 GCF_002388305.1 Sulfitobacter sp. UBA4523 | reverse complement strand
GCGGTGGCGGTGATCCTGCTGCTGATCCTGATCGTTCCAATCGTTCTGTTCCAACGCAACCAGCAACGTCAGGCCGAGGTGGAGACATGAGACGCGCAAGCTGGTTCAATATTACTTCGCTCACCCTCGGGTTTGCTTTTCTTTATCTGCCGATGATCCTGCTGGTCATCTACAGTTTTAACAGTTCGAAACTGGTGACTGTCTGGGCCGGTTTCTCGACGAAATGGTACGGCGAGCTGCTTCAGAATGAGGCATTTCTGAATGCTGCTATGGTAACGCTGAAGGTCGCGGTGGCATCCTCTACGCTGGCAACGGTGTTGGGGACGATGGCGGCATACATTCTTGTGCGCGGGGGGCGGTTTGCTGGGCGTACGCTCTTCTCGGGTATGATCTACGCGCCGCTGGTCATGCCGGAGGTGATTACCGGCCTGTCGCTGTTGCTTCTGTTTATCGGGATCGGGCTGGACCGGGGGACGCTGACCATCGTGCTGGCACACACGACCTTTTCGATGTGCTACGTGTCAGTGGTCGTCTCATCGCGGCTGGTGACTTTTGATCGGTCGCTGGAGGAAGCGGCGCTGGACCTTGGGTGCTCGCCTTTCGACGCCTTCCGTTTGGTGACCTTGCCGATCATTGCGCCGGCTGTCATCTCGGGGTGGCTGCTGGCGTTCACGCTCTCGCTGGACGACCTTGTTATCGCTTCGTTTACCACGGGCCCGTCCTCCACAACCCTGCCGATCAAGATCTGGAGCGCGGTGCGTCTTGGCGTCTCGCCCGAGATTAACGCATTATCCACCATCATGATCGGTATCGTGACTTTCGGGGTTATCACGGCGTCACTGATGTCGAAGCGCAAGGCGATCAAGGCGCAACGCGATGTGCAGGCGGCGGAACGCGCCGTGGCATGAAAGAGCGGCGGCATGAAACGAATATTTAACGATTTTGCCTATACAGATGCGCCTAGGGAAAATTGTTGGTGGGATCAAACCTGCGCCGCTACCGACAGGTCTGCGTTGGAAGGTGACGTATCCTGTGACGTGGCGATTGTGGGCGGCGGCTTTACCGGGCTCTCTGCTGCGTTGCGCCTTGCGGAGGCTGGATATTCGGCGGTTGTGCTGGAAAACCGATACGTCGGCTGGGGCGCGTCGGGCCGCAACGGGGGCTTTTGCTGCCTTGGGGGCGGACGGCTAAGTGATGCCGCGCTGGACAAGCTTGCGGGGCGCGAGGATCGGTTGCGCTTTCGCGCGGCTGAGCTGGCGGCGATCAACTTTGTTGATGCGTTGATCACGCGGCATGGGATCGAGGTTGACCGCCACTCCGACGGGGAGATCGAGCTGGCGCATCGGCCCAAGGATATGGACGATTTTCGCACGCGCGCCCGCGAGGTGCGAGAGAACTATGGGCTAGACGCGCGGCTTGTTGATCCCGCGGACTTCGCGGCGCATGGGCTTTCAGGGCCGTTCCACGGGGCGCTGCATATTCCGGCGGGCTTTGCGCTGAACCCGCGGAAATACGTGACCGGCCTTGCTGCAGCCGCGGAAAAGGCGGGTGCGGTCATTTACCATGATACGCCTGCGCTTGAGGTACAGCAGGCGGCGCAGGGTCACGACGTTCGAACGCCCAAGGGTAGGGTGCGTGCACAGAAAATGATTGTCGCCACGAACGGGTATTCGTCGGAAGATTTGGTGCCGGGGCTGTCTGCGCGCTATATGCCCACGCAGTCGACGGTCCTTGTGACCCGCCCCCTGACCGAGGCAGAGCTAGATGCCGCGGGATGGAAGAGCGATTATATGTCCGCAGATACGCGCAATTTGCTGCATTATTTCAGGCTGATGCCGGACCGCCGGATGTTGTTCGGCATGCGCGGCGGTTTAGTGACGGGCAAAGCGGCAGAGGCGCGCGCCATTGCGCGTGTACGCCGCGATTTTGAAAAGTTTTTTCCGGCGTGGAAAGACGTTGAGACACCCTACCGATGGTCGGGTATGGTATGTCTGTCGCGCGCGCAAATGCCCTTTGTCGGCAAGCTCCCTGACCCCGGAGCTGTCTATGCAAGTCTTTGTTATCATGGGAATGGTGTTGCAATGGGCAGCTATTCGGGCGGGCTGGTCGCGGATCTGGTGATGGGCAAACCCATCGACCGGCCCTATCCTCAGGTCATGCAAAAACCGCTGCGAAAGTTCGAACTGGGGCGCTTGCGTCGGCTTCTGATGCCATTTGCCTATCTTGGTTTTGCGCTGTCAGATCACTAGATGTGGGTGCACCGGCTGGCTTGGCTTGCGGACTGTCAAATTGATTTAGGATAAAGTTTCATGAAGATTGCGATGATTGGCACCGGCTATGTCGGTTTGGTCTCGGGTGTTTGTTTCTCGGATTTCGGACATGAAGTTGTCTGTGTCGACAAAGACCCCTCTAAAATCGAGAAGTTGGAAAAGGGCATCGTCCCGATCTACGAGCCCGGTCTTGATGATTTGATGGCCAAGAACGTTGCCGCGGGGCGTCTGTCTTTCACCGGTGACCTTGCCAGTGCAGTGGATGGTGCGGATGCCGTGTTTATCGCGGTTGGGACGCCGACCCGGCGCGGGGACGGGCATGCGGATCTGACCTATGTCATGGCCGCCGCAGAAGAGATCGCCTCTGTCCTGACGGATTATGCGGTGATCGTCACCAAATCGACTGTGCCCGTGGGCACCAACCGTCAGGTTAAACAGGTCGTCGCCAAAGCCAATCCCAAGGCCGAATTCGACGTTGCCTCGAACCCGGAATTCCTGCGTGAAGGGGCCGCGATTGACGACTTTATGCGCCCCGACCGCGTGGTTGTAGGCACGCAGAATGAACGCGCCGAACAGGTGATGAAGGACATCTACCGCCCGCTCTCGCTGCGCGAGTTTTCGATCATGTCGACCGATCTGGAAAGCGCAGAGATGATCAAATACGCCGCCAACGCGTTTTTGGCGACCAAGATTACCTTTATCAACGAAATCGCGGCCCTGTGTGAACGCACTGGTGCGGATGTCAAAATGGTGTCGAAAGGCATGGGGCTGGATAACCGGATCGGGTCCAAGTTCCTGCATGCGGGCCCGGGCTACGGCGGTAGCTGCTTCCCGAAAGACACGCAGGCCTTGGCGCGGATGGGGCAGGATCATTCGGTGCCGATGCAGCTGACCGAAACCGTGATCAAGGTGAACGACGAGGTCAAACGCCGGATGATCGACAAGGTGGTCGACATCTGTGGCGGGTCGGTAAACGGCAAGACCATCGCGGTGCTGGGGGTAACGTTCAAGCCCAACACCGACGATATGCGCGACTCTCCCAGCTTGACGATTGTGCCATCGCTGGTGGGCAACGGGGCCAAGGTGCGTGTGGTTGATCCTCAGGGCAAACGCGAGGGCGAAGCCTTGCTGCCGGGCGTGTCGTGGCTGGAGGATGCCTATAAGGCCGCGCAAAATGCGGATGCGCTGGTCATTCTGACGGAGTGGAATGAATTCCGCGCGCTGGACCTCAAGCGGATGGCCAAGCGCATGGCGACCCCTGCGATGGCAGATCTTCGGAATATCTATAGCCCCAAAGATGCCAAACGCGCTGGTTTCTCGGCCTATGTCTCTATCGGGCGCGAAGGGTTCGGGGCTTAACCTGCACCACCGGCCCGCGCTTGGAACAGGGCGGGCCGACAGCGTGATCAGCTGCGGTGGGTTTCGCCGCGTGCTTTGGCAAGCGTCATCTGCCGCTGGCGCTCACGGAACCGCGCCTTATCCGCGTCAGAGGTTTCATCGACGCACTGCGGGCAGCTGACGCCGGCTTCGTATCCGGGCTTTGCGGTATCTTCGGGCAGGATCGGGCGACGGCAGCCGTGGCACAGCATATGCGGCCCTTCTTTCAACCCGTGACCAACGCTGACGCGGTTGTCAAAGACAAAGCAATCGCCTTTCCAGCTGCTTTGCTCTTCGGGGATGTCTTCAAGGTACTTGAGGATGCCCCCCTTAAGATGGAACACGTCCTCCACCCCTTGGCCGATCAGGTAGTTCGTCGATTTCTCACACCGGATACCGCCGGTACAGAACATCGCGATTTTCTTGTTGTGGAACCGGTCCTTATTCGCCTCCCACCAGGCGGGGAATTCGCCAAAGCTCTGGGTTTCCGGGTCGATGGCCCCGTCGAAGGTGCCGATCGCGACCTCATAGTCATTGCGCGTGTCGATCACGGCAACATCGTCGCGGCCGATCAGATCGTTCCAGTCGGCGGGATCGACGTAATGCCCGACCTTGGCCAGCGGATCGACATCGGGCTGACCCATGGTCACGATCTCGCGCTTCAGGCGGACCTTCATCTTGCCGAAGGGCGGCGTTGTGGCGGTGCTTTCCTTCCACTCAAGATCGGTGCAGCCGGGCAGGGCACGGATATGCGCGATGACCGCGTCTATCCCCGCACGGGGGCCGGCGATGGTGCCGTTGATGCCTTCGGCGGCGACAAGCAGCGTGCCTTTGACGTCATGTTGCGCACAAAGCGCAATCAACGGCGGGCGCAGGGCGTCAGGCGCGTCAAAACGGCTGAAATGATAGAGGGCGGCAATGGTATACATGCGCGCTGAGATACGCCCATGC
>NZ_DGMH01000022.1:164953-180410 GCF_002388305.1 Sulfitobacter sp. UBA4523 | reverse complement strand
CGCGCTGAGATACGCCCATGCGGCGGTTCAGGCAAGGGGGTGCCGTGCCGCACCCGCCGTGCTATGTCCCTTGGCACAAGCTGGCCCATGAGGAACCCGATATGACCCACGCCCTGATCGTGATTGATGTGCAAAATGATTTCTGCCCCGGCGGAGCCCTTGCGGTGACAGACGGCGACGCCATCGTCGACGGGATCAACGCGCTGATGGGGCAGGCGGATGCGGTGGTTCTAACGCAGGACTGGCATCCGGCGGGCCATTCCTCCTTTGCGTCGTCCCATGCGGATAAGGCGCCGTTCGAGGTGACGCAGATGCCCTATGGCGCGCAGGTGCTGTGGCCGGATCATTGTGTCCAAGGCAGCAACGGGGCCGCGTTCCACCCGCGGCTGGATCAAACCCGTGCCGACATGATCATTCGCAAAGGGTACAACCCCGCCATAGACAGCTATTCTGCGTTCTTCGAAAATGACCAGAAGACACCTACCGGGCTTGAAGGGTATTTGCGGACACGCGGCATAACCAAGCTGACGATGGTTGGTCTGGCGCTTGATTTCTGCGTTAACTTTTCCGCCGTGGACGCGGCGAAGCTGGGCTTTGATGTCGAGGTCCGTTTGGACCTGTGTCGTGCGATCGATTTGGACGGGTCGCTTTCTGCCGCGCGCGAGGCGATGACGACGGCGGGGGTTACTCTGCGCTAAGCGGGGCGTCTTCGACGGGGGCGATGTTGAGGATATCCAGCGCATCCAGCCCGCCAAGCGTGGCATCCACCGCGACGGTCGCCAGAATGATCCCCATGACGCGGCTGATCACGCTGGCGCCCGTGGTCCCCATCAGGTGACCGATCCGCCCTGCGAGCAACAAAAGCACAAGCGTGAACAGCAGCACGACAACCAGCAGGCCCGCCGTGACCAGCTGGTCTGATATCTGGTTGGTGTGGTTGTCCGTCAGGATCACAATCGCCAGCATCGCCCCCGGAGAGGCGATAGACGGCATGGCGAGCGGAAAGACCGCACCGGCGAGATGATCCCGCTCTGCCGCCTCGATTTCCTGTGTCGGTTTAGGATCGCCGAAAATCATGCTGAGCGCGAAGAGGAACAGGATAATCCCGCCCGCGACCTGAAACGACCCCAGCCGCAGCCCAAGGTTCTCAAGCAGATATTGCCCGCCCACGAGGAACCCGAGCAAGACCAGACCGGCCACCAGTACGGCCCGCAGCGCAAAGCTCTTGTGCAGGTGTTGCGGGACGTTGGCTGTCGCGAAAAGAAAGACGGGAAGGCTGCCAATAGGGTCGATCACGACAAACAAGGTAATCAACTCTCGCAAGAGATTGGGCCATTCCAGCATCTAGCAGCGCTCCTTAGGGGGTTAAGTCGGTGGACTACCACAGGTTTTGCACTGTGTCAGCGGCAATTCCCTTGCCCGTACAAGATGGATGGGCCACAAACACACCGCCTAAGGGAGCTTTGAACATGGTCGACATTGCAAGCCGCGTCTGGAACCACAAGTGGAAGATCGACCCTATCGTGCGGTCCCTGATTGATACGGATTTCTATAAGCTGTTGATGTGCCAATCGGTTTTTCGCAACAAGCCGGAAACACAGGTCACATTCAGCCTGATCAACCGTTCCAAGCATATCCCGCTGGCCGATCTCATTGACGAAGGCGAGCTGCGCGAACAGCTCGATCACATCCGGTCGCTGTCACTCAGCCGTGGGGAAAGCACCTGGCTGCGTGGGAATACTTTTTACGGCAAGCGCCAGATGTTCCGCCCCGACTTCATGGAATGGTTCGAGGGCCTGCGCCTGCCGCCCTATCATCTAGAGCGGAAGGGTGACCAATACGAGCTGACATTCGAAGGGTCGTGGCCCGAGGTGATGCTGTGGGAGATCCCCGCCCTCGCCGTCTTGATGGAGCTGCGCAGCCGCGCCGTGCTGGACCGTATGGGCCGGTTCGAACTGCAGGTGCTCTATGCGCGCGGTATGACCCGTGTCTGGGAAAAGATCGAAGCCCTGCGGGAAATTCCCGATCTGTCCATCGCCGATTTCGGCACCCGTCGCCGCCATTCGTTCCTGTGGCAGGATTGGTGCGTGCAGGCCATGCAGGAAGGCTTGGGCGACGCCTTTACCGGTACGTCAAACTGCAAAATCGCCATGAGCCGAGAGGTCGAGGCGATTGGCACCAACGCGCATGAACTGCCGATGGTCTATGCCGCATTGGCCAAGGACGACGCCGCACTTGCGCAAGCGCCCTATGACGTTCTGCAAGACTGGCACGATGAACACGAAGGCAACCTGCGTATCATTCTGCCTGATACTTACGGCACAAAAGGCTTTCTGGATAACGCGCCCGACTGGCTGGCGGGCTGGACCGGCATCCGCGTCGACAGTGGTGATCCGGCGGTGGCGGCACAGACCGCGATCGATTGGTGGAAGTCCCGCGGTGAAGACCCCAGTGAAAAGCGGGTTATTTTCAGCGACGGTCTGGATGTCGCCAAGATCAAGGAACTGCATCAACAGTTCGCCGGCAAGGTCAAAGCCTCCTTTGGCTGGGGCACCTTGCTGACAAACGATTTCCGCGGGCTGGTGCCTGACGACGCGCTCGCCCCGTTTTCGTTGGTGTGCAAAGCGGTAAAGGCGAACGGCAGCCCGACGGTGAAGCTGTCGGATAACCCTAACAAAGCAATGGGCCCGCAGTCAGAGATTGATCGTTACAAACGTGTCTTTGGCGTCGGCGATCAGGCGGCTCAGAAAGTTATCGTCTGATCCGACGGCAAAAGGGGCCAGTGGTTTCCCACCGGCCCCTCTGCTTTATGCCGCCTGCGTGGGGTGCGGGGCATAACTGCAAATCGCTTAGCCGCGGTCGTCGACGATCAGGGTCAGACCGCCCATACCGTTACCGCGCACGGCCACGACCTCTTCCGAGGTGAAGCCTTCGGCTTCCAGCTCTGCGCTCAGGTCAGCATTGGCGTCAACAGAGGCGCGCATGTCGTCAACGGCCTCGGCCTGTGCGTCCAGCGCGTCGTCCAGCGCGGTTGTGGTCCCCTGTTTGGAGGCCTTCAGCTCCGACACGGTTACGACGTCCAGCTTGGCGTCGGCATCGAACGCATCAATTTCTGCTTGGGTCTGCGTGTCGGTTTCGGCACCGGCGCGCAGTTCCTGGATCAATTGACCATAGTTTTCCTGCGCGGTGTCGCCGGTGTCGGTCACGGCACCCTTGGCTTGTTTCAGTGTGGAATCGGTGGATAGTGAACCGGATGCGCCAACGTCAGCGCTGATGCCCGATCCTACGTCTGCTGCGCCGCCGACGGCACCATCAACAGAGGTTTGCGCCATCGCTGCGGTGGAAACGCCGGTGGCCATCAGGGTCGCGATCAGTGTTGTGGTCGTAAGTTTCATCTGAGTTCTCCTTAGATTTACTACCAGACATCGCTTGTATGTCTGCGAGGGGAACACCGGGCCGCGGCGATCCGTTCCGGCGCGGATTCGGCGCTCTGGCGGCGATTTGCCGATAGGGGGCGCATACCGGCAAAAAACGGCGAGATAGGGGTGCTGCTGTAGAAGTGATGGAACGGGGGCGCAGGGCAGGCCCCGCGGCAGGCTATTCCGGCGGATCAACCCGCCCGCGCAGCGCCTTCACCTCGCCCCGCGTCTTTTTCGCCTTCAGCCGACGTTTCTTCGAACCGAGCGTGGGGCGTGTCGGGATACGCTTTTTGGGCGGCTTCAACGCGGCGGTGATCAGTTCCTTCAGGCGCTCGCGGATAATTTCGCGGTTGCGGACCTGACTTCGGGTTTCGTCACATTGCAGCACCAAAGCGCCCTCGGTCGTCCAACGACGGCCCGCCAGTCTGCGCAGACGGTTTTTAACCGGCGTCGGAATAGAAGGGGAGGTCGCGGCCTCGAACCGCAGTTCCACGGCGCTCGAGACCTTGTTCACATTCTGACCGCCGGGCCCGGAGGCACGCATGAAGCTCTCCGTCAGCTCCCAGTCCTGGATGGCAATCTCGTCCGTGATCCGCAGCATCAAACTCTCCTTCATGGCGACTATCGCATCGCGCAGACCCAAGGGAAAGGGGAAGGCCCAGATACGAAAAGGGCCGCCCCGGTGCGGAGCGGCCCAATCGAATGGTTTAAGGAGGTGGGATCGGTTAGATCGGCGATCCACCCGGGTTGTTTCAACCGTCAGGGGCTGCCCTAACGGGATACCTCCCAAGCTGTTCCGACACCTCGCTCCAATACCGTTCTTGACACTGGATCACCTCCTTTACATCTGTTGAACTCACCTGAAGACTGGCACAGTAATCTGAAAACGCAAAACGTTTTCTGCACCCGTCACGGTTCACAAAAGGGTGCCTATCAACTGCGGGTCAAAAGTTGTGCAGTGATGATGCGGAAGGGGATCAGGGCAATCAGCGCAATCCCGAGTTTCACAGACCAGTCTGCAACAGCCAGCGATACCCAAAGCGGCGCGAGCGGGCCGCTGCCGAGCAATGGCAACATTTCGGCCGCCCAGGACACATCGGTTGCAGGATGCAGGAACGACAGGGCACCGGAAAATGAGATCGAGAAAAACAGCAGCGTATCAAGCGTGCTGCTGACCAGCGTGCTGGCCAAAGGCGCACGCCACCACGTGCCATCGCGCAGCGCAGAGAAGATCGCGACATCGACCAATTGCGCCACGAGGAATGCCACACCGGACCCGATCGCGATGCGCAGGGTCACCAGCGGCCCGAATTCGCCCATGATCTGTGTCCCGATCAGCGAACAGACCAGCCCGACGACAAAGCCTACCAGCACGACACGGCGCGCGGCATCCTTGCCGTAGACGCGGTTCATCACGTCGGTGACCAGAAACGCCAGCGGATAGGTGAACGCGCCCCAGGTCAGCCATTGGCCAAAGAGGAACTGAACAAGAATGTTGGAGGCCACAACGATGGCGGCCATGGCAAGAATGCCGGGAAGGTAGGTGCGTGTCATATTTGAAACCGTTTTTTGCAAGGGTGCGGCGACTTGGCCTGCGGGGATCGCAGACGTCATGCGTTGTAGGGAAGGCGGGGCACCCGCGCAAGCTATTGCGTTATCGTCAGCTCGATCACCTGGGTTTCCTGCACGGAGAGGAAATTATCGTCTGATATCATCATCACCCGCGTGCGCCCGATGGCGTCGCGCCAAACGGTCAGCGCTTCTAGGTTGTCGTATCGCGCGGGCAGGGTTTGCAGCAGCGTCACCGCGCTTGCCTGATCCCCAAAGAGTTCGATCCGCCGCAGGCGCGTGCGAAACCCCAGCGGGGTGACCGTACGCTCGAGCAGATACAACCGCCCTTCGTCGTCGAAATCCGCACCCACGGGGACAAAGGGGCTGTCATTTTCGAGGTAGGCCGCGATGCGCCACGTGCCGTCTTGGTATTTGTACAGCGGGATCTGATCGCCACGGTTATCCTCGGGCAAGGCATAAAGCGCGCCTGTTGCATCAACGGCCAAAGCTTCAAACCCGGCGTTGTCGCGCAGCACTGCGCCCTCGGGCGGGGCGATGAACTGCAACGGGGTGCCGT
This sequence comes from Sulfitobacter sp. UBA4523, assembly GCF_002388305.1. Lineage (NCBI taxonomy): Bacteria > Pseudomonadati > Pseudomonadota > Alphaproteobacteria > Rhodobacterales > Roseobacteraceae > Sulfitobacter > Sulfitobacter sp. UBA4523. Next base: position 174,863 of record NZ_DGMH01000022.1, on the reverse strand, counting down.
CGGCAAGGTTGGTACGCGCGATGCGATGATCGCCTTCGTAGCTGATAAAGATGCTGCCATCCGGCGCAATCGCCAGACCTTCGGCGTCGGCCTCGGGTTTGTCCATCACCGCGCCGTTCTTATCGCGCAGCGCGACGGAATGGATGATCTCCATCCCCGTCAGCGTGCCAAGCGCGTCGCGCGACAGGTCGGCCACGATGATCCGCCCGCGGTCACTGATCGCGGTAAGCTGTTTGCCATCCGCGCGCATCTCGACACCGGACAGGCCACCGAACCAGGGCGCGTTATGCTCCCACGTCAACTGCTGATGCTGCGCAATAGGGCCATTTGCACCCGCCGCAAAAGCAGCGGAGGCAAAGCCGAGGGCAAAAAGGATCTGTAGCAAACTTAGTTCGAATCCAGCACGGATTGGCATTGCGCTGGCAGGTCAGCAAGCAGCAGTTCGCGCTTTGGCTTGCGCTTGGGCGCATTGGGGTTTGGGGGGGGCGGGTTCAGGATATTCGCCTGCCACTGACGCGCATCGGCGCAGCCGTCGCCCGCAGGGGGCGGATCCTGGTTGACGCAGCCGGTCGCCCCTTTGGGGCAGCTCAGCCGGACGTGGAAATGATAGTGGTGCCCGTACCAAGGGCGGATTTTGCGCAGCCAGCTGCGGTCGCCCTTTTCATCGGCACACATCTGCACCTTGGCCCCGGGGAAAACAAAGATGCGCGCCACGCGGGGGTCAGATGCCGCGGCCTTGAGCACCTGATGGTGCTGCGGGGTCCAGCTGCTGTTCACATAGGCACCGCTGGCCCGACGCATGGATATAGAGGAGATACTTTCACGCTCTGCCCGGCTGAGCGACAGCGACTTGGGCGGAAGCATCCAGAAATCGGCGTCCAGACCCATCTGGTGGCTGGCGTGTCCTGTCAGCATCGGGCCACCACGGGGCTGGCTGATATCGCCGACATACAGCCCTTCCCAACCGGGTTGCTGCGCGGCCTTCGCGCTGAGCGTTTTAATGTAATCGATCATCTCCGGGTGGCCCCAGTTGCGGTTGCGCGACAGGCGCATCGCTTGCCAGGTCGGCCCCGTTTCCGCCAGTTGTTGTGCCCCCGCGACGCAGCCCTTTGAATAGCTGCCGTAAGCGGCGGAAGACTGCCGTGACCCGTCGGCTTTCGCGCCAAAAAGCTTCTTGGCCTGAATGTTGCTTCGCGCGCCCCCCGACGACCCGATGGTCGGCAGGATTTTGGACGCTTCCGCATTCGGCTTGGACGGTGACCCGCCGCAGGCCGCGAGCGTGAGGGCCAGCGCGGTACATGTGAGGATTCGTGTCAGGATCATTTCGCGAAATCTCCGTTCGGTTTCACCCAGACTAACAGAACCAGGCCGATGATGAACAGCCCTACGACAGGGGCGATCCCGATCCGTTGGCTGCCGGATACGTCGCTTGCGATGGCGATCAGGGCAGGGGCTAGAAACGAGGTCGCTTTGCCCGACAGCGCGTAAAGGCCAAACGCCTCTGTCATGCGGTCGGGGTTGCCCTGACGGGTCAGCATATTGCGCGACGATGCCTGCAGCGCCCCGCCCGCCGCACCGATCAACGCACCGGCGATGTAAAAGGCGATGTCGGGCGCGGAGGAACCTTCGGCCAGCGTGATGCCCATAATCGAGTTGGGCGTCAGCGAGATGATCAGCACGGCCGTTGCAATCAGGATCAGACAGCATGTTACGATCACAGGCATCGGCCCAATCGCACGATCCACACGCCCGCCCACCCAGCAGAACACCGCGCCTGAAATCGCGGCAAGTATCCCGAAGACGCCGATATCAATAATGCTCCAGTTCAATACGCCAAGCGCGTATATCCCGCCGAATGTGTACATTCCGTTAAGCGCATCGCGGTAAAACATGGATGACCCCAAATAGGCCAGCAGCGACGGGTGACGCGGTAGGTTCTTCAGCGTAACCCACAGATCAGAAAGCCCTTGCCCCACGTGGTATCGCGCCGCGCCGGTCACCGGCGTATCGCGCACATACAGAAAGAAGGGGATCATAAAGATCGCGTACCAGATTGCGGTCAGCGGCCCGACGATGCGCGTATCGGCTTTGGTCACGGGGTCCAGCCCGAAGAGCGGGCTCAGCCCCGCCATTGTGCGCCCATTGCTGCCCGCCTGAAACAGCGCGATCATCACGATCAGCGCCACAACACCGCCGACATAGCCAAATGCCCAGCCTGACCCCGACAGCCGCCCGCGCTCTCCCGGGTCGGGATGCAGCTCTGGCAGATAGGAGTTGGTGAAAATTGTCGCGAATTCCATCCCGATCAGGCCAATGCCAAAGAAGAAGAGCGCCCACAGGACCGAGAAATCTTGCGGCGCGGTCCACCACAGCGCGGCTGATCCCACCACATAAAGCCCCGAAAACAGCCAGATCCACGGCATCCGCTTGCCCGATGAATCAGCCACCGCCCCAAGGGTCGGGGCCAGTATCGCTATCATGATCCCCGCAACCGTCAGCCCGTAGCCCCAATAGGCCTGTGCCTGCGCCTTGGCGGCATCCAGCGCCATGCCGCTATCCACCAGATTTGCCGTTGCAGTTTGCGCGAAATAGGGGCCGAAAATAAACGTCAGAAGAAGCGTGTTATAGGGTTGGCTGGCCCAGTCAAAGAAGTACCAGCCCCAGATTTTCTTGCGCGCTGACGTGGCTGCCATGACTGCTTTCTCCTGTTTTGACGGACGGTAGTGCAGCAGCCCTACGCGGCGCAAGAGCGGTGTTGGGCGCAACGCTAGCGTGAACTGCCCATCAGTATGTCATAAGACATCTCAAAAGGGTCGCTTTTCAAATCCTTTTTGCCTACACAGGGCGCCAACGTTAAGAATGTTTTGGATAATTTTACGAGGCTCCGTATGTCGATGATCCGGCTTTTGTACTTCAGCACCGCAGTTCCTTCGGTCTCTAAGGCGGATGTTGCCGACATATTTACCGTCGCTGTGCGCGAGAATGAAAAACACGGCGTCACTGGCGCCTTGGCCTACAACGGGCGCAACTTTTGTCAGGTGCTTGAGGGCGAAGAAGCCGCCATCCGCCAGTTGATCGAAAACATCCAGAAAGACAGTCGTCACAGCGGCTTCAAAATCCTCGATGAAAAGCCGATCGAGACCCGGCATTTCGCCGATTGGTCCATGCTTCAGGTCGATAGTCTGGATTTTTCTGTCGTCATCAACGCGATGCAAGCGTGATGTGATGCGATTTTACCAAGAGCGGCGGTGCCAAGGCGCTGCCGCTCTTGTTCTTTGATGCCAGCGCACCTACTTTCGCGCTGTGCAACGAAAGGCCCCCTTATGACATCCCTGTTTCAGATCCTGATGCTTCTGCTGAACATCGTTTGGTTCATCATCATCGCGCATGTCATCATGAGCTGGCTGATTAATTTTCAGGTTTTAAATCTTCGTCAACCTTTGGTGGCGCAAGTTTGGGATGGGCTGAATCGCTTGTTGGAGCCTGTTTACGGGCGGGTCCGCAGCTTTCTGCCGCAAATGGGCGGGCTTGATCTGGCACCGCTGGTCGTTCTGATCGCCGTTGCCGTTCTGCGTATCCTGCTGATCAACAACGCCGCGCTGTTCTACTGATCGGGCGGCTGCTGGGGCAAAGACCCCGCCGGACGCACGGGCAGGGATTGTTCCCCGCCCGCGACTATGAGATTCTGCAAACTGCAGGTTAGATACAGTTGGGTTTTTCATGTCAGGCGCTGCCACGCTACTTCGTGATGTCTTTGGATTTGACGGGTTTCGCCCCGGCCAGCAAGAGATCGTAGAGGCCGTTACCGCCGGCGAAAACACATTGGCCATCATGCCCACGGGTGGTGGTAAATCTCTTTGTTTCCAAATGCCTGCACTTTTGCGCGACGGGGTGACGGTGGTGATATCGCCGTTGATTGCTCTGATGCGCGATCAGGTCCGCGCGCTGCAAGAGCTTGGCGTCGGGGCGGGGGCGCTGACCTCTGGCAATACGCCCGAGGAAACCGATGCCGTGTGGGAAGGGCTTGAGGCTGGGACGCTCAAGCTGCTCTACATGGCCCCCGAACGGCTCGCTGCCGGGTCGGTTACGGGCATGCTCAAACGGGTTGGCGTATCGCTGATCGCCGTGGACGAGGCGCATTGCGTCAGCCAGTGGGGCCATGATTTCCGCCCCGATTACCTGCGCATCGGCGAATTGCGTCGCACGCTTGACGTTCCGCTGGCCGCGTTCACCGCAACGGCGGACACGGAAACCCAAGCCGAGATCGTTCAGAAACTATTCGACGGTGTCCCCCCGCGCGCCTTCCTGCGCGGGTTCGACCGGCCCAATATCCATCTGGCCTTTGCGGCCAAAAACGGGCCGCGCGCGCAGATACTGAACTTTGCGTCAGGGCGTAGGGGGCAGTCGGGCATCGTCTATTGTGGTACGCGGGCCAAGACTGAAGGGCTGGCCAAAGCGTTGCGCGACGACGGACATCTGGCATTGCATTATCATGGCGGGATGGAGGCGGACGACCGCCGCACCGCCGAACGCCGTTTCCAGCAGGAAGACGGGCTGATTGTGGTGGCGACAGTGGCCTTTGGCATGGGCATCGACAAGCCGGATATCCGCTGGGTGGCCCACGCCGATTTGCCCAAATCCATTGAAGCCTACTACCAGGAAATCGGGCGGGCGGGTCGCGATGGTGCGCCGGCCGAGACGCTGACGTTGTTTGGCCCCGATGATATCCGTTTGCGCCGCAGCCAGATCGATGAAGGGCTCGCCCCGCCGGAACGGCGCGCCGCTGATCATGCACGACTGAACGCGCTGCTGGGGCTGGCCGAAGCATTGGCGTGTCGCCGTGCGAACCTGTTGAAATACTTTGACGAAACCGATGTCACCTGTGGCAATTGCGACCTTTGTGATACGCCTGTCGATGTGTTTGACGGGACCACCGCCGTGCGCAAGGCGCTGTCGGCAATGCTGCGCACCGAGGAATGGTTTGGCGCAGGTCATCTGATCGACATCCTGCTGGGCAATGAAACCGATAAAATCCGTGAACGCGGGCACAGCGATTTACCGACCTATGGCGTGGGCAAGGAATATGACAAACGCGAATGGCAGGCGGTGTTCCGGCAAATGATGGGGCACGATCTGGTGCGCCCCGATGCCGCACGTCACGGTGCGCTGCGCATGACCGATGCCGCATTGCCAATCCTGCGCGGTGAGGCGTCGATCTCTCTGCGCCGGGACAGTATCCGCGCCGCCGCATCGCAGCGCCGTCCTGCGGTCAAGGCGATGGTCAGCGACGAGGATGCGCCGCTGCTCTCTGCGCTCAAGGCGAAACGCCGCGGGCTGGCAGAAGCTGCCAAAGTGCCCGCCTATATCATTTTTAACGACCGCACCCTGATCGAGATGGCCGAGAAACGCCCGGATACACTGGACGCCATGGCCCGTATCGGCGGGGTGGGGGCCAAAAAGCTCGAGAATTTTGGCGATGCGTTTCTAGAGGTGATCAACGGGGCCGCCGCCGAGATGCACCCGACGCGGCGCAAGCTGGCGGGGCGCGCGGCAGGATCGGTGTTCGATCAATTGCGCGAAGTGCAAACCACCTTGTCTCGCGGGGCGGATGGCGGCGAAAAACCGTTGAGCTGCTCGACCTCGCTGCTGGCAAAAGTGGCGCAGCTGCACGCGCCGAACCTTGATGCCATCGAACGCATTTTGGGCGAGAAACGCACCGAAAGGTTTGGCCCCGCATTTCTGGACGTTTTGCAGCAAGCGGGCTAGCTCTTGCTGCGACCAAAAAAGGAAAATCCATGCTGACCGTTATCTCTCCCGCCAAGAAAATGGACTGGACCCCGCGCGACGTCGCTATGACGACGCCCGACCTGCAGGAAGATGCGGTCGCCTTGGTCAAGGTGGCCCGCGAACTGAGCGTTGGTGATTTGCAATCATTGATGCACCTGAGCGAGAAACTGGCCAAGCTGAACCGCGACCGTTTCGCCGCGTTCGAGGAAAAACCGTCCCCCGATGTTGTGCGCCCCGCTGCCTTTGCCTTTGCTGGTGACACCTATCAGGGGCTGGAAGCGACCAGCCTGGACCCTGATGAACTGGATTATGCCCAAGATCACCTGCGCATTCTGTCGGGGCTTTATGGTGTGCTGCGCCCCTTGGATGCCATTCAGGCCTACCGGCTTGAGATGGGCAGCCGATTGAAAACGCCGCGGGGCAAGTCGCTGTACGACTATTGGGGCGCGCGTCTGTCCGAAGCGTTGAACGAACAGGCGGAACAGACCAACAGTAAGGCGTTGGTGAATTGTGCCAGTCAGGAATATTTCGGCGCTGTCGACCTTAAGGCGTTGGTGCCGACGGTTGTAACACCACAGTTCATGGAAGATAAATCGGACGGCAAAGGGCCCAAGATTGTAAGCTTTTACGCCAAGAAAGCCCGCGGCGCGATGGCGCGTTTCGTGGTGCAGAACCGCCTTACCGACGCCGAGGCGATCAAGGATTTCGATATCGGCGGGTACGCATGGCAGAAAGAGCTGTCGACGCCGGAAAAACCCGTATTTGTGCGGCCCTATCCCACCAGCTGACCCTCCAGCGGGAAAGCCGCGTTGGGGCAGTAACGGTTAAGGAGCGCCACAAGCTCCGCCTTGCGCAGGGGTTTGGTGAGGAAATGATCCAGCCCGGCGGCGAGTATTCTTTCCTTTTCGTCCTGAATGGCATGCGCTGTCAGCGCGACAATCGGGCAACTGCTTGCCCCGTCTTCCAGCGCACGAATGGCGGCGGCGGCATCTTTGCCGTTCATCTTGGGCATAGAGATGTCCATGAACACCAGATCGGGCCGGAAGGTTTCAAACAGCGCAACTGCCTCTTGCCCGTTGGTGGCAAGTTGCAGGTCGATGTTCAGCCGTTGCAGCATCTTTCGAAGCACCAGACGATTGGTCTTATTGTCCTCGGCCGCCAAGACCCGCATCGGACGGGTACCAACAGGCACCGGCTGCATCGTTGACACCTCGGCCAGCAGCTCGGTGACACTAATCGGGTTCTTCATGATCCGGCGCACGCTCGTATCATCCATACTATCGCGAATTTTGTCGGGCGTCTGACTGTACAGGATTACCTGGGTCGCGGTGGCGGTGACGCGCACCGCGCGGGCAAATTCGATTCCGTCCATATCGGGCAACGTGTCGTCTACAAGCAGCAGATCAATACTGCCGTCCAGCGCGGCCAGCCCCGCTTCACCGGTGCCACAGGAAGTCACGCGCACACCGATATGTTCCAGATTGCGCTGCAAGATCGATCGGCAGATCGTTTCCCTTTCGACAATCAGGACATGGCGCAGGAAGGGGGGGGGCTTAAGCGGTGGCGCGGCACTGTCCTCTTGGGCCTTCAGGGGCAGTTCGAAGCCGAAGCACGACCCAACCCCGTGCTCTGACGTGACCCAAATCTCGCCCCCCATCAGTTGTACCAGACGTTGGCAGATGGCGAGCCCCAGTCCCGTCCCCTCTGCATTGGGGCTGGGGTCACTGCTGGCTTGGGTAAATTCCCCCATGATATGTTCAATCATGTCCGGCGGGATGCCAATGCCCGTATCCTCGATAGAGATTTTGATCAGCACGTTGCCAGAGCCCGCATCAGGTAGCCCCGTGGCGCGGATCAGGATATGCCCGTTTTGCGTAAACTTAACAGCATTTCCCACCAGATTGGTAAGCACTTGCCGGATGCGCCCTGCATCGCCGACCAGTTTGCGCGGCAGAAAGAGGTCGTAATCCAGTGCGAGGTCCAGCCCCTTTTGCACCGCAAGGGGCTGTAAAAGCAGCAATACCTCTTGGAAGACACGTTCCAGATCAAAGGGGGCGGGGTGGATGCTCAGTCGGTTTGCCTCGATGCGCGAGAAATCCAGAACGTCGTTGATGATGACCAGCAACGCTTCGCCAGAGGTCTTTATGGTGTCAACATACAGGCGTTGGTCTTGGGTCAGCGCGGTATCGCCAAGCACCTCCGTCATGCCTACGATCCCGTTCATAGGTGTGCGGATTTCGTGACTCATCTTGGCAAGGAAAAGCGATTTCGCGCTGTTGGCTGCCTCGGCCGTGGCGCGGGCATCAACGAGCTTGCGTTGGTATTCCACGGTTTCGGTAATGTCGCGAGCGAGTGATACGATATCACCGCCTTTTCCCCTTTGATCGACAATCTTGATATATGCGCCATTCCAGAGCTTTATGATGATGGGTGCCGGAGCCTTTTGCTGCGATCGCAGAAGCATCTTGGCGCGCCATTCCTCTGGCGTGCGGCGCCCGATGTTTACGATCCCTTCATCGGTGAGCACGCGCAGGATGGTAGAATAGCTGACACCCGGGCGGATGGCATCAATACCGTCGAACACGGCCAGATAAGACCGATTGGCCATGATCATTTCATTGTCTTTGTTGAAAAAGGCAAAGCCGTCGTGGATGGTTTCGACCGAATGCCACAGCCGGCGTTGGGTCAGTTCGATCTGTTCGCGCGCGGCACAAAGATCGGACATCACCCGTTTGTTTTCGCCGCGGATGTTTTCAACCTCCGCCCGTGTTTCAGAAATCTCGACAGAGACATTTTGCGCGTGGTCATCCAGCTTGCGATAAGCGGCACAAAGCTCTGCCTGGGTTTGTTCAAGCAGCGCTTCCACCTCTGCGCGGCGGCGTTGTTCATGGGCAAGCTGGTCAGCTGGTTTCATCCAAAGCTCCGAATCCCTCCTATCGGGGGGATCATGGGGGCTTGGGGTGAACAACTGCTTAAGCGTTGCGTGATTTGTCGGGCGGTGGCGTTGTTTTTAAGGTTAACGCCGCCCTTCGCGCAGCCATGCTGCAAGGATCAGGGCGCTGCCCAGCAACAGGACGAGCCACGCGGGCAGGATCGGCATCTGTCGCACGTCACGTGTTTCATAGGCGTTGCGAGGGGTCAGACCGATCCATCCACGTCCGGCTGCAGGGCGCCCGACACGTATGTCGCGGATGCGAGGCAGGCCGTCTTCGATCCGCGCGACACCACCGCGCAGGGGCGCAAGTACGGGGGCGAGGGTTTCGTCGCTTGCAATCGTTTCCACAAACTCCCGCGGGGCGGCGGGGCCCAAACCGATCACCGCGCTTTGGTCGCCATTTTCCAGCCGGTAAAGGCCAATCTCGGGGCCTTCGTAAACCCCTTCGAACACACCCGGCGCGGCTGGCGAAAGCGTGATCTCTGCCGTGCTGCCATCGGGGTTGGTCAGGGTGACAGGGGGGGTGTCGTCCCCCAGCGTGCGACGGGTGATGCGCATGGTCTGACCTTCGGCTGTGGCGGTCAGGGCCTCTTCCTCAAGCTCGGGTTCTTTCATCATCCAGTGGGCCAGCCGTCGCAACAGCTCTAGCTGCGGGCCGCCACCTTCATAGCCACGGTTCCACAGCCACGCATGATCTGACGCCATGAGCGCAACGCGCCCTTCTTCCACACGGTTCAGGATCAGCAGCGGCCGGTCATCTTCGCCGGTCATCACCACATGGCCCAAGGGATCGGCCACGTCGATCTGCCGCAGCCAGCGTCCCCATGTTTCCTGTTCGGGCAAGCCGCTGGTCACCGGATGGCGGTGCCCCAGCTCGGACACCAGCGGGCGGTAGGGCTGTTCGATCACCCGCGCGGTCGGCGTGGCGGGCAAGACCTCTCCGAGGGGGGAGCGGTAGATGCTGTCGGCGCTCGCGAAATCCGCCCCGGCAGCGACCAGCACAGCACCCCCGCCGCGCACATAATTCGCGACGTTTTCAAGATATAGCGACGGCAGGATGCCGCGGCGTTTGTAGCGGTCAAAGATGATCAGATCGAAATCCTCGATCTTTTCCATGAACAACTCGCGGGTGGGAAAGGCGATCAGCGAAAGTTCGTCCACCGGCACGCCATCCTGTTTTTCCGGCGG
>NZ_DGMH01000022.1:156892-164853 GCF_002388305.1 Sulfitobacter sp. UBA4523 | reverse complement strand
ATCTGGATCAGCGCGGCATTGTTGCGGTCCGTCAGCTCTCCTTCGGTCTCGGGCAGCGAGAACCGGATCACATTGCGCCCGCCGTGGGGCAGGGTCACGGGCAGTTCCAGATCTTGCCCCACGGGGACGCGGAAGGTCTGCGGCGGCTCCCCATCGACCGAAATTTCAAGCGGGGCCAGCGCGTCTTTTTGCGGGGCGGCCCCAAGGTCGTCGATGCGCAGGGTCAGGGTCACGGGTTCGCCGATGATGGCAAAGGCAGGGGCGTTGCGGACGGACAGGCGGCGATCCCAATCGCTTTGCTTTCCGGTCATCAACAGATGCATCGGTGCGGGCAGATCGACGGGCAGGTCGGCGTCGTGAATGCGCCCGTCGCTGAGCGCAAGGATGCCTGCGATACGGGCGCGCGGCTCTTCGGCAAGCACCTCTGACAGGGCGGTCATCAGCTGCGTGCCGCTATCGCCTTCTCCATCGGGCACGGTCACGCGGCGCAGTTCCGTATTCTCGCGCGCGGTGATCTGTGCTGCCAGTGTCTCGGCGGCGGCGGCGGTTTGTGCGGGCCGGTCTGCGAGGGATTGGCTGGCGCTTTCGTCTTCCAGCATCACGACGATATCGGTCAGCGGTGCGCGGTCTTCCTGCTGCACGGAGGGGCCAGAAAGCGCCGCCAGAACGACCAGCATCGCCGCCCCCCGCAGCGCCCAGCCTTGTAACCCACGCAGCACCGCCAAGGCAACGGCCGCCAGCGCCAGTGCGGCAACGCCCCATAACATCGGTAGCGGGATCAGCGGGTCGAAGATGATGGTCGATGTCATTGGCCCAACCTGTCCAGCAGCGCAGGCACATGCACCTGATCGGATTTATAGTTGCCGGTCAGCACATGCATGACCAGATTGACGCCGAACCGGTAGGCGAGCTCGCGCTGACGTTCCCCGGCGAAACCGCGCCCGATGGGCACCATCGGCGCGCCGTTCGAGGACACGGCCCAGGCCGCGGCCCAGTCATTGCCACCGATGACAACCGGGCTCACCCCGTCATTCAGATTGCGGAACGGCATCCCCTCTACCTGTTCTGCATCGGGGGGCGATGCCTCTACCCACAGATCGCGCCCGCTGTGCCGTCCGGGAAAGTCCTGCAGCAGATAGAACGTGCGGGTCAGCACGTGATCCGCAGGCAAGGGTTCAAGCGGAGGGATGTCCAGCGGCGCGGCGAGGTCTTGTAGCTTGCGCCCATTGGGGCTGGCAGCTCCGAAGCCCGCGATATTCGCGTCACGTGTGTCGAACAGGATCATCCCGCCGGAGCGCAGATAGTCGTTCAGCTTGCGATAGGCCGCATCCGAAGGGCGGGGCTGATCGGGGGTGATGGGCCAGTATAGCATGGGGAAGAAAGCAAGCTCATCCCGCTCCAGATCCACACCGATGGGGTTGGCAGGTTCGACCGAGGTGCGGAAATAAAGCGTATCCGACAACCCACGCAATCCGGCATCCGACATCTCGTCAACCGACGCGTTGCCGGTGATCACATAGGCCAGCGTCATCTCCGCCGTGGCGTTCAGGGCAAAGCTGTCGTCCGCCTGCGCATCGGCCTGCGTCGGTGCATAGATCAGCGCCGCAAGGATCAGCCCTGCGGCATTGCTGTGCTTGAGCAGCCGACCCGACAAGGACAGCGACGCGATGACATCAGCGAGCAGCAGCAGGATCGACAGGGACAAAAGCCAACCGGCAAGCGGCTGTTCATCGGCCACATCAAGCCCACGTACTGGCACATCCGCTGGCCATGCTGCGGGGGGCAGTGTGGTGTCTGCAACCACCACATTGCGCGCAATACGCCGATCGCCAGAGGCATAGACCCCCGGTTGCAGGTCTGGGCCCGCAGGCGCGGCCATCAGATCAGCCCCGTCCACACCGGGCAGCGTACCCGCGTCAGACAGTGTGCCAAACCCGTCCATCACGCGCAGGGGCGTCCACGTCGTGCCTTGTAGGTCCGAAGCCTCGATACCGGCGGAAGATGAAGAAATCGCTAACCGTTCCATCATCTGCACAAAGAGCCCCGACAGCGGCAGCGTCGACCACTCGGCCGTGGCTGTCACGTGAAACAATACGATCTGCCCCTGTCCTACCTGCTTGCGGGTGACCAGCGGGGTGCCATCGCTTAGCGACGCGATCACACGCTCTGCCAGTGTCGGGTCGGGCTGCGCGACGACCTGGGCCGAGACGGTCACATCCTGCGGTATCTCCAGACCGTAGAAAGGAGAGGACTCGCGGAAGCTGTCCAGCGTTTTCGGGGCACCCCAGCTCATTGCGCCGCCGACACTGCGGCCACCGGCGCGCAGGCGCACAGGCATCAGCGGGTCTTCGGTATCTCGGCTGATGTCGCTGGCAGCGATGCGTGGACCGGCGAAACGCACCAACATGCCACCGGCTTCGATCCAGTCGATCAAGGGGGGCTGCTCTACCTCCGACAGGGTCGCGATATCGGCCAGTACGATCACATCTGGGTTTGCGGGCAGCACATCGCCAATTCCCCCCTCAATCAGATCGGCGGCGGGGGCCAAGGCCTGTTCGATGTAGTGCAGGGGGGACAGCAGCTCCAGCCCCTCGCGGTTTTCGCGTCCGGCGATCAGCCCAACCTCGCGCCGCCGCAACGCATCATCCACCAGCGTCGTCGCCCCGGCGGAGCGTTGGCCCGCGATGTCGAAACGCGTGATCCGCGCGCGCAGCTCTGCGGGCAGGGACAGGGCCGCGCTGGCCTGCGTTGATCCTGCGTCGAATGTGGCCGGAACGCTGGCGAGGACGCGCATATTCCCTGCCGGATCACGGCCCTGTGCAGTGATGGTCACCGACCGCTCAGCGCCAGCAAGGGCGCGCTTGGCGGTCAGTGTAATCGCCCCGTCCTCATAGGTCGCGGGGGCCAGTGCCAGTACGTCTGCGCCAGTCTGATAGACCTCGACGCTGCCCTTGCCCTGAAGCGCATCAAGCATCGCGTCGCGCCCCGCATAGGCCAGCCCGTCGCTGAACCACAGGGTATCGAAACCGCCAAGCGTGTCCGCGATCTCTATCGCGCGGTCAATGTCGGCGGGGGAGGGCTGCCAAGGGGCGGGATCAAACCCGGCCAGGCGGCTGCGCCATGCGTCAGCGGATTGAAAGGCGGGTGCTTCTGGTCGGGTGAGGGTCAGAAAGCCGACAGTGCGTCCAGCGCGTGCCGCACGGGTCAACTGCGCCTCTAGCGCTTCGGTTTGCTGCGGCCAACGCGTGGCTCCCGCCCAAGACCCGTCGAGCACAATCAGCAGCGGGCCGGTGCCTTGGGTCTGTTCCTCTTGCGGGTTCAGGATCGGTCCGGCCAACCCGATGATCAATGCGGCCACCGCCAGCATGCGCAGCAGCAGCAACCACCACGGCGTGCGGTCCGACACGCTTTCATCATCGCTCAGCCCAAGCAGCAGCGCCACACCGGGAAAGCGGCGTAGGATCGGCGCAGGCGGCACCGCGCGCAGGATCAGCCACAGGATCGGCAGCGCCAGAAGCGCCAGCAGCATCCACGGCGCGGTAAAGCCGATGCCCCCCAGAACGGTCATGCTGCCCCCCCGCTGCGCGTATCCAGCGCCGCATAGAGCCACAAAAGCGCCGATTGTGCGGTGCTGTCAGTGTGGTGCAGCCCGTACTGCCAGCCAGCCAGCGCACAAAGCTGCCGCAGCTCTGCCTTGCGCGCGGCGAGCCGTTCCAGATAGCGGTCTTTCAGGTCGTTCGCTTTCAAGGTCTCGTGGCGCAGCGTGCCGCCAACGCTTTCAAAAATGGTGCGGCCGGTGAAGGGGAAGGCCTCCTCCGAGGGGTCCAGCACATGATACAGCACGCCACGCACCCCGCGGTCCGCCGCTTTGGTCAGCGCGGTGGTCACCCCCGCAAGATCCCCCATGAAGTCAGAGATGAACACAGCCCGTGCATGGGGGATCATGGCGCGATGTTCCGGCGGGGCGTAGTCGGCGGCGTCGTCCTGACACAGGGCTTCGGCAAGGCGCAGGATCTGCGGCCTGCCGGATCGCGGGGGCAGGGCGCTGCCGGTCAGCCCGACCCGTTCACCGCCCCGTTGCAGCAGGATCGCCAGCGCCAACCCGATCAGCCGCGCGCGGTCGCCCTTCTGTTCCAGCGCAGCGGTCGAGGCAAAGCGCATGGACGCCCCCTGATCGACCCAAAGCATGACCGACTGCGCGATCTGCCATTCGCGTTCGCGCACGAACTCATGGTCCCCCATGGCCGAACGCCGGTGATCAATGCTGCGACGACTATCCCCGGCCTGTGCCGGACGGTATTGCCAGAAATCATCCCCCACCCCTGCGCGTCGACGCCCATGGGCCCCCAGCAGGACGGCACCGGCCAGATGCTCTGCACGGGCCAGCAGCGCGGGCAAACGGGCGGATTGCTCCTCTGATCGGATGCGAAGGGTGTCGGGGCTGTTCACGCCGCGGCCTTTTTCCCGATCAGGCTGGCAGCGGTTGTGTCAATCAGCGCGGAAAGGCTGTCGCCACGAGCACGCGCCGCAAAGTTCAGCGCCATACGGTGCAGCAACACAGGACGAGCCATATCGATGACATCCTCCGCCGACGGTGCCAGACGCCCCTGCAACAAAGCACGTGCCCGCACCGTCAGCATCAACGCTTGTGCGGCGCGTGGGCCGGGGCCCCACGCCACGGTATCGCGCACTTGCGGGCTGGCATCAGGCCCGTCAGGGCGGAAGGCGCGGACCAGATCAAGGATCAGCTCGACCACCGATTCACCCACCGGCATCTGCCGCAGCAGCGTTTGCGCGGCCAGTAGCTCTGCCGTGGTAAAGACGGGTGCGGCCTGCGCATCGGTATCCCCTGTGGTGGCCAGCAGAATATCCCGCTCTGTCTCCCGGTCGGGGTAGGCCACGTCGATCTGCACCAAAAAGCGGTCAAGCTGGGCCTCGGGCAGCGGGTAGGTGCCTTCCTGCTCAATGGGGTTCTGGGTGGCGAGCACGTGAAACGGATGCCCCAAGGCGCGGTCCTGTCCGGCGACGGTCACGGTCTTTTCCTGCATCGCCTGCAGCAAAGCCGACTGGGTGCGCGGCGAGGCGCGGTTGATCTCATCCGCCATCAGCAACTGGCAAAAGATCGGCCCCTCGACAAAGCGAAACGCGCGGGTGCCATCGGCGGCGGTGTCCAGCACCTCTGACCCCAGAATATCGGCAGGCATCAAATCGGGCGTGAACTGGACCCGATTGCCATCCAGCCCCATCACCGTGCTCAGCGTTTCGACCAGCCGCGTCTTGCCCAGACCCGGCAGACCGATCAGCAGCCCGTGGCCCCCGCACAGCAGGGCCGTCAGCGTCAGATCAACGACCCGTTGCTGCCCGATGAAACGCCGGTTGATCGACGCCTTCGCCTCGGCCAGCTTTTCGCCAAGCGTCTCGATTTCTGCTACCATATCGCGGGCTTGGGTCATGACTTTTGCGTCCTCGGGGTTATATCAGTTAGATGTAAGTGTATCGTGTGAACAGGAAATGGCAAAAGCAATGAGTGGACAAAAAACCGTGACCCCGACAGCAGAAAGCCTTGCCGCCTCTGTTTCCGCCGCCAAAACACGCGGATTGCCGCCGGTTGAAAAGTGGAACCCCCCGTTTTGCGGCGACCTGGACATGGAGATCAAACGCGACGGCACGTGGTTCTACCAAGGCACCCCCATCGGACGCATCGGGCTGGTAAAGCTGTTCGCATCGATTCTGATCCGCGAAGAAGATGATTACTTCCTTGTGACGCCGGTTGAAAAGGTCGGCATCAAGGTCGAGGACGCCCCCTTTGTCGCCATCGATTTCGAGGCCGAAGGCAGTGGCACCGACCAGAGGCTGACCTTCCAGACCAATCTCGAAGACATCGCCGTCGCCGGCCCCGATCTGCCGATCCGAGTTGAGCGCGACCCAGAAGATGGTGAACCCGCGCCCTACGTCCGTATCCGCCGCAACCTGGAGGCGCTGATCGACCGCAAAAGCTTTTACCGACTGGTCGAGCTTGGCGTGCATCACGACGGCTGGTTCGGCGTATGGTCGGGCGGCAGCTTCTTTGGTATTATCCCCTCGGACGAACTGCCCGATTGATCCTGCCTGCCACAGCGCGACAATAGCGGCCCGAACCGGATGATCCTTCATGAAGCCAGCCGCGAACCTTACTCTGCTGTGGCCCGAGCTGCCCTATCTTGACCGTTTTGCCGCCGCCGCAAAGGCGGGGTTTACCGCGGTAGAGGTGCTTTTCCCCTATGATCTGGCCGCCAAAGAGACGCTGCGCGCCTGTGTCGCCAACGGCTTGCAGTTGATCCTGATCAACGCCCCGCCGCCCAATTACACCGGCGGCGCTCAGGGCTTTGCGGCGGTGCCCGAACAGGCGGCGCGTTTCCGCGTCGATATCCAGCGGTCGTTTCGATATGCCACCGCGCTCAAGGCCCGCTATCTGCATGTCATGGCGGGCAATGGGCAAGGCGCGCTGGCGCGGCAAACCTTCATCGACAATCTGATCTGGGCGGCTGATATCGCGCCCAAGGGGCTTACCCTGACGGTTGAACCGCTGAACCCCGTCGCGATGCCGGGGTATTTCATGAACGACTACGCGCTTGCCGCCGATGTGCTGCGTGCTGTGAACCGGCCGAACGTCGGGCTGCAATATGACAGCTACCACGCCCAGATGATCCACGGTGACGCGGTGGCGGTGTTCGATCAATACAAAGATCTGATCGTACATGTGCAGCTTGGCGACGCGCCTGATCGCAGCGCGCCCGGTACGGGTACGGTTGATTTCCCTGCGCTCTTCGCCGCCCTGCGCCGCGCGGGGTATCGCGGCTGGGTCAGTGGCGAATATGTCCCCGGCCCACGGACCGAGGACAGCCTCGGCTGGATGACACTCAGCTAGCCGCAGGGGGGCACTTCAGAGACGATTAATGCGCCTCCGCCCAACTCGCCCCGACGCCCGCATCCACGTCGAGCTTCACATCCAGTTTGACCACCGGATCGGCTGCATTCTCCATCACCTTGCGTGCGGCGGCGATCAGATCGTCCTCGGCCCCTTTCTCCACCTCGAACAGCAATTCATCGTGGACCTGCAACAACATTGTGGCGGGCAGATCCTTGATCGCGTCGGGCATGCGGATCATCGCGCGGCGGATCACATCGGCGGCGGTGCCCTGAATTGGCGCGTTGATGGCCGCCCGTTGGGCAAAACCGGCGCGGGGGCCCTTGGCGCTGATCTCGGGCGTGTGGATCTTGCGCCCGAACAGCGTCTGCACAAAGCCATGCTCTTTGGCGAAAGCCTTGGTGTCATTCATATAGGCGCGGATGCCGGGGAAACGTTCGAAATAGCGGTCGATGAACCCCTGTGCTTCAGCGCGCGGGATACGCAGGTTGCGCGCCAGACCGAAGCCCGAAATGCCATAGATCACGCCAAAGTTGATCGCCTTGGCCTGACGACGCACGTCCGAGGTCATCTCGTCCAGCGGCACGCCGAACATTTCCGAAGCGGTCAGCGCGTGAATGTCGATGCCGTCCTGAAACGCTTGCTTAAGCTCGGGGATATTGGCGATATGCGCCAGAATCCGCAGCTCGATCTGGGAATAGTCAAGTGCGACCAGCGCCTTGCCCGGCTCTGCAACAAAGGCCTCGCGGATGCGCCGCCCTTCTTCGGACCGGATCGGGATGTTTTGCAGGTTCGGATCGGTCGAGGCCAGCCGCCCGGTCGACGCCCCCGCGATGGAATAGGACGTATGCACACGGCCCGTGTCGGGGTTGATGTGATCCTGCAGCGCGTCGGTATAGGTCGATTTCAGCTTGGACAGCTGCCGCCAGTCCAGCACCCGCGCGGGCAGGTCATGTTCTGTCGCGAGGTCCTCAAGCACATCGGCACCGGTGGCATAGGCCCCCGTCTTGCCTTTCTTGCCGCCTTCCAGCCCCATCTCGTCGAACAGGATTTC
>NZ_DGMH01000022.1:151566-156833 GCF_002388305.1 Sulfitobacter sp. UBA4523 | reverse complement strand
TTCTTGCCGCCCTCAAGACCCATCTCGTCGAACAGGATTTCCCCCAACTGCTTGGGCGAGCCGACGTTGAATTTGCGCCCGGCCAGCTCATAGATCTCGTCCTCAAGCCCCGCCATCTTCTGGGCAAAGGCGTTGGACATCCGGCTCAGCGTATCGCGGTCCACCTTCACGCCAGAGCGTTCCATTGCCGCCAAAACAGGCACAAGCGGGCGTTCAAGCGTTTCATAAACCTTCGTCACCCCGACGCGGTGGAGCTGGGGCTTGAACAATTGCCACAGACGCAGAGTGATATCGGCATCCTCGGCGGCATATTTCACCGCATCGGCGAGCGGCACCTTATCAAAGGTGATGGCGGATTTGCCTGTCCCCAGCAGCGGCTTGATCGGGATCGGTGTGTGCGACAGATAGCGTTCAGACAGCGTGTCCATGCCGTGGCCGTGCAGCCCGGCGTGCATCGCGTAAGACAGCAGCATCGTGTCGTCGATGGGCGCGACGTTGATCCCGAGCTGAGCGAAAATCTTGCTGTCGTATTTCATGTTCTGCCCGATCTTGAGGATCGAGGGATCCTCCAGCATCGGGGTCAGCAGGCGCAGCGCCTCTTCGGTAGGGATCTGCCCCTCGGCGAGATCATCACTCCCGAACAGATCATCGCTGCCGCGCGCCTTGTGGATGAGCGGGATGTAGCAGGCCTTGCCCGGTTCGACACAGAGCGAAACGCCGACAAGCTGCGCGACCATATCGTCCAGCCCGGTGGTCTCTGTATCGACGGCGACATAGCCGAATTCGTAGATACGGTCGATCCAGGCCTGCAGCGCCGCTGTGTCACTGACGTGTTCATAGAGCTCTGCGTCAAAGGGCACATCCGCCGCGGCCGGGGCATCGGCGGCGACCGGTGCCTCGGCGATGGTGGGGGCCTCTTTCCCAAGCACCTCGGCCACACGTTTGGACAGGGTGCGAAACTCCATCTCGGCCAGAAAGCCCAGCAGTTGATCTGCATCAGGGTCGCGCACCTCAAGATCCTCAAGGGTGAAGTCCAGCGGCGTGTTCTCGTCCAGCTTGACCAGATCACGGGACAGGCGGATCTGGTCGGCATGGTCGATCAGGGTCTGGCGCCGCTTGGGCTGCTTGATCTCGCCTGCGCGCTCCAGCAGCGCATCGAGATCACCGTATTCGTTGATCAGCAAAGCGGCCGTTTTGATTCCGATCCCGGGTGCCCCGGGGACGTTATCGACAGAGTCGCCCGCCAGCGCCTGCACATCCACCACACGATCGGGATAGACGCCGAATTTCTCGAACACACCGTCGCGGTCGATGCTCTTGTTTTTCATCGCATCCAGCATTTCAACACCGCCGCCGACCAGCTGCATCAGATCCTTGTCCGAACTGATGATGGTGCAGCGGCCACCTGCGGCGCGTGCCTGTACGGCGAGCGTGGCAATGATGTCGTCCGCCTCGAAACCTTCCTTTTCCTTGCAAGCGATATTGAAGGCTTCGGTGGCGGTGCGGGTCAGGGGGATCTGCGGACGCAGGTCTTCGGGCATGGCCTCGCGGTTGGCCTTGTATTTGTCGTACATGTCGTTGCGGAAGGTATGGCTGCCCTTGTCAAAGATCACGGCCACATGGGTCGGTGCATCCGGGCCTGTGTTGCCTTCGACATAGCGGTGCAACATGTTGCAAAAACCCGCCACTGCACCAATCGGCAGCCCGTCCGACTTGCGCGTCAGCGGTGGCAGCGCGTGATAGGCGCGGAAAATAAACGCCGACCCGTCGATCAGATGCAGATGGTGACCTTTGCCAAATGTGCCGGACATGTCGGTGCTCCTCTTTCAGACAAGCTTTCTTGTGCCACGAAGCCGGCAAACTCTCCAGCGGCCAATTGCCCGCGACCGGCTTCATTTTGCCAAATAAACTCCCCGCGGAGCGTCCCTGCCTAGCGGGGCTCGCTTTGGTAAAGGCGCCAGGAGAGGCTCACCGACAAGGGGAGCGGCGTCCAGCGTCCGAAGCGCAGCCCCGCCGCACGGAGTTGGTCGCCGATCCAGACGTTGCAGGTGCGCAGGATGCTAAAGCGTCCCTTGGCGGCAAAGAATCCATCGGTGGCGGTATACCCATCCACATCGACACGTTGCGGCAGCCCGTCAGGGCCGGGGTCAAGCGCCGACCAGACATTTGCGACCAGCCTGCGGTACGCGCCTTCGGTCATCGTCACGGTCCGGCGTTCGGCGGTCGGGGCGATGGGGCCAATGACATCAATCCGCAGCACCGCGTCATCGCCGATAATCCCGCGCCAGACATTGCCGAGTTTCAATTCGCGATAGGTGGGGGTTTCCGTATAAAACTTGCGCGCCCCCCATCCGATGACAAGCCACCGCGCATCGGGGTGCGATAGCGGCAGACCCCGCGTCTCGAGCGCGGCAAACCGCGGGCCCGAGATATCATCAATCGGGATCAGCAGATCATAGTGGATGGGTCCGTGGACCAGCAGCACCTCGCGCGTTGGCACCGCGCGCGGTTCATCAGAGGCAGGAGCGGCCCAGAGGGCACCGATCACTGCGGCAAGCACAAAGCACGCGGGCAAAAGCGCAAGCGCGCCCAGCCATCGTAACGCTTTGGTCAGACCTTGCCCTCAAACTCGGCGTGGATGAACTTGCAGTCGCAGTACCCACATTCGACCCAGCCCTTGTCTTGCGGGATTTGCAGCCAGACGCGCGGGTGCCCCAAGGCGCCTTCGCTGCCGTCACAGGCGACGCGCCAGGTGTTCACAATGCGGGTTTCCGGTGCTTGGGATGTCATGCTGTCGTCCTTGGCTTTGATGCGCCCATCTTATGACCAAACCGCGCAGGCAGGGCAAGGGTGCGCCGTGTGATTTGGCCGCCCTCTGCTTACAAGTTTGTAAACTGCGTTGAATTAGGTTCACCATCGGCCAGAGAGCCGCTAAAAGACGGAAAACCACTGTAAACCTGCGGAGCGGTCTCAGGATGAACACCCCAAAACCTGTCGTATTGTGCATTCTGGATGGGTGGGGCCTGCGCGATGACCCTCAGGGCAACGCGCCCCTTCTGGCAAAGACCCCGCATGTCGACCGGATCATGCAAAGCTGCCCTTCAGCGACGCTGACCACCTTCGGGCCTGATGTGGGGCTGCCACAGGGGCAGATGGGCAATTCCGAGGTGGGGCATACCAATATCGGGGCTGGTCGTGTCGTCGCGATGGATCTGGGACAGATCGATCTGGCGATCGAGGAAGGCGCGTTTGCCACCCATCAACCGTTGTTGGACTTTGCCGAGACGCTGAAACAGACCGGCGGCACGGCGCATCTGATGGGGCTTGTCTCTGATGGCGGGGTGCATGGGCATCTGACGCACATGATTGCCGCGGTACGTGCGCTGCGGGCGCAGGGTATTCCGGTGGTGATCCATGCGCTGACCGACGGGCGCGATGTCGCGCCGCGCTCGGCCTTGGGCTATTTCGAGACGCTGCAAGCCGCCTTACCCGACGGGGCGAGCATCGCGACCGTCTCGGGGCGCTATTTCGCGATGGACCGTGACAACCGCTGGGACCGCGTTGCCAAAGCCTATGAGGCGATCGTGCAGGGCAAGGGCAGTGCCGCCCCAACCGCCCGCGATGCGGTGAATGATGCCTATGGTCTGGACGAAAACGATGAATTTATCACGCCCACGGTGTTGGAGGGCTACACCGGCGTGCAGGACGGGGATGGGATCTTCTGCCTGAATTTCCGCGCTGACCGCGCGCGTGAAATCATGTCGGCGCTTGCGGATCCGGAGTTTGATGCCTTCGACACAGGTGCGCGGCCAACGTGGTCTGCGGTGATGGGCATGGCGGAATACTCCGACGCGCATGGGGCGTTCATGACCACCATGTACCCCAAGCCCGAGATCGTGAACACGCTTGGCGCATGGGTCGCGCAGCACGGCCTGCGGCAGTTCCGCTTGGCCGAGACAGAGAAATACCCGCATGTGACGTTCTTTCTGAACGGGGGCGAGGAAACCCCTACAACGGGCGAGGACCGCTATATGCCCAAGTCGCCGAATGTGGCGACCTATGACTTGCAGCCAGAGATGTCTTGCGCGGAAGTCACCGACCGTTTCGTGCAAGCGATCAAGGACCGCTACGACCTGATTGTGGTGAATTACGCGAACCCCGATATGGTGGGGCATACCGGTGATCTTGATGCGGCCATCGCGGCCTGCGAGGCGGTGGATACCGGCCTTGGGCGCGTGCTTGAGGCGCTTGAGGAGGTCGGCGGCGCGATGATCGTCACTGCGGACCACGGCAATTGCGAAACGATGATTGATCCCGAAACCGGCGGGGCGCATACGGCGCATACGCTCAACCCCGTGCCCGTGGCGGTTGTCGGCGGGCCCGATGGGGCCAGCCTGCGCAGCGGTCGTCTGGCCGATCTGGCACCGACAGTGTTGCAGTTGATGGGGCTGGATCAACCGGCCGAGATGACGGGAAAGTCGCTGCTCGAATGATCCGCCTTTGCGCCCTTGCCCTAATGTTCTGGCCCGTCGGCGTGTTTGCGCAAACCGAGGCGGCAGAACAGGCGCGTCGCGCGATGGCCGACCTTGAAGCGGCCTCTGCCCAGTTGGACGCCGCAGATGGGGCGCGGGACCGCGTGCAGGCGCTGACCCAGACGATTCAGGCGTTTGAAACCGGCCTTGGGGCCATGCGCGAGGGGCTGCGTCAGGCGGCCATCAACGAGGCGCAGCTGAGCAAAAAGCTACAGGCCCGCGATGGCGAGGTCGCGCAGTTGCTGGGCGTGTTGCAAAGCATCGGCGGTAACCCGTCGCCCACCTTGTTCCTGCATCCTGAAGGGCCCGTTGGCACCGCACGCGCGGGTATGCTGCTGGCAGAGCTGACACCGGCCCTGAACACCCGCGCCGATGTCTTGCGGCAGGATCTTGAAGACGTGCAGACCCTGCGGGCGCTTCAGACCGATGCGGCACAGCGCTTGCAGGACGGGCTGACGGAAATCCAGCGCGCCCGGACAGAGCTTAATCAGGCGATGGCCAACCGGACCGATCTGCCCAAACGCTTCAACGAAGACCCGGTGCGCACCGCGATCCTGATCTCGACCTCCGAGACGCTATCGGGGTTCGCCAGCGGCCTGTCCGAGATGACCTCGGACCCGATCGCGGACGCGCCCGCCGATTTCGAAGGGCGGAAGGGCGACCTGACCTTGCCGGTACAGGGCGTGATCCTGCGCCGTGCCAATGAAACCGATGCGGCGGGGGTGACGCGCCCCG
>NZ_DGMH01000022.1:128930-151437 GCF_002388305.1 Sulfitobacter sp. UBA4523 | reverse complement strand
CGGGGGTGACGCGCCCCGGGATTATCCTCGCGACCCGCCCGCGTGCCATCGTGACATCGCCCACGGCGGCGACAATCCGCTACACCGGCCCGCTGCTGGACCTTGGAAACGTGGTCATTCTTGAACCTCGGGCCGGGGCGTTGTTTGTATTGGCAGGGCTGGATGTGGTTTATGGCGAGGCAGGACAGGTGATCGGGGCAGAGACGCCGATTGGCCTTATGGGCGGTCTGGCCGGCGTAAATCAACAGGCGCTGTCACCAAATGGTGATGGGGCTGGCGTGGAGCGTTCAGAAACGCTCTATATAGAAGTAAGAGAGAACAATGTTCCGCAGGACCCGTCAGACTGGTTCCGAACTGATAAGGATGGATAAACGATGAAGAAGTTCGTGATGGCTGCCGTGGGCGGTACGCTGGCAGGGGTAATTGCCACGACGCAGATTGCGGGCCCCTTGCTGGCACAGGAAACTGAAAAGAACAGCAACGTTTATGAACAGCTTGATCTGTTCGGCGACATCTTTGAACGCATCCGCGCGCAATACGTCGAAGAGGTCGACACCGAAGAGCTGGTAGAGGCCGCGATCAACGGCATGCTTACCTCGCTTGATCCACACTCCAGCTACCTGTCGCCGAAAGACGCGCTGAAGATGCGCGACCAGACCCGTGGTGAATTCGGCGGTCTCGGCATCGAGGTGACGCAGGAAGAGGGTTTCGTCAAAGTCGTTTCCCCTATTGATGGTACGCCTGCCTCTGAAGCGGGTATCGAAGCGGGCGATTTCATCACCCATGTGGACGGCGAAAGCCTGCTGGGGCTGACGTTGGATGACGCGGTCGAGCTGATGCGCGGGCCGGTGGGATCAGAGATCGAGATCACCGTGGTGCGAGAAGGCGAGACCGAACCCTTCGACGTGTCGCTGGTGCGCGATACCATCCAGCTGACCGCGGTGCGCGCCCGTACCGAAGGCGACGCGGTTGTGCTGCGGGTCACCACCTTTAACGAACAGACCTACCCCAAGCTGAAAGAGGGTCTGGAAGAGCAGGTCGAGGCCGCCGGCGGCATCGAGAATGTCAGCGGCTTTGTCGTGGATCTGCGCAACAACCCCGGTGGTCTGCTGAATCAGGCCATCGCCGTGTCGGATGCTTTCCTTGAAGAAGGCGAGATCGTCAGCACCCGTGGCCGTGATGCCGCGGATGGCGACCGCACCAACGCCACCCCCGGCGATCTGGCCGAAGGCAAGCCGATTGTGGTGCTGATCAACGGTGGCTCTGCCTCGGCTTCCGAGATCGTTGCCGGTGCCCTGCAAGACCACCGTCGCGCGATTGTCGTCGGGACCAAAAGCTTTGGCAAAGGGTCGGTGCAGACGATCATGCCGCTGCGCGGTGAAGGGGCGATGCGCCTGACCACAGCGCGGTACTACACGCCGTCGGGCCGCTCTATTCAGGCACTTGGCGTGTCCCCCGACATCATCGTCGCCCAGCCACCGGCACAGCCTGCGGACACCGAGGAAGAGGATGCAACAGCACGTCCCCTGCGGTCCGAAGCAGACCTGCGCGGCAGCCTGAACAACGACAGCCTGACCGACGATCAGGTCGACCAGATCATGGAAGACCGCGCCAAGGCCGAAAAAGCTGCGTCCTTGCGGGAAGAGGATTACCAGCTGGCCTATGCCATCGACATCCTCAAAGGTTTGTCCGCTTTGGGGCCGAAGAAGTAAGCGCGGCGATCACGCGTTGAAATTAAAGACCGGTCCGCAGATAGGCGGGCCGGTCTTTTTGTTGGGCCAAGGACGGGTGTTCAGCCCAGATAGACCTTGCCTTCGGGGTAGCGCACGCGGGGCACCGATTGCGTCGCCAGAAAGAACCCGATGGTCAGCGGGCCGACGCGGCCCAGAAACATCATCAGCATGATCATCGCGCGGCCTGTGCTATCAAGCTCTGCCGTGGCACCGCGCGACAGGCCGACGGTGCCAAAGGCCGATGTTGCCTCGAACGCGAGGTCGATAAACTCTCCGTCATGTTTGATCGACATGATGAAGATGCCCGTCAGGACCAGAAGGATGCTGATTGTGGTCAGCGCCATGACCTTGAACACTTCATCCGGCCCCATTGACCGACCAAAAGCATGCAGGCTGGTGCTGCGCCGGAAGAAGGCCACGGTGGCGAGGATCAGCACGATAAGCGTGGTCACCTTGATGCCGCCCGCCGTCGACGTGCTGCCGCCGCCGACCAGCATCAGCGTCATGGTCATCAGCGCAGTACTCTCGTGGACCTCTGCATAATCAAGCGTGTTAAAGCCCGCTGTCCGTGGGGTGACGGCCTGAAACCAACTGGCCCAAAGCTTGCTGCCAAGGCTGCCGAACTGGCCCAAGGTCGCGGGGTTGCGCCATTCAAGTGCTGCAAACAGCGCCCAGGCCAGCAGGATCAGCACCACCGTGCCCGTAAGCATCAGCTTGCTGTGCAGGCTGAGCCGTCGCCAGCTGCGTTTTTCCCAGATATCGGCCAGCACGATGAACCCGATGCCGCCGATGATGAACAGGGCGGGGATCACAACGTTGATAATCGGATCGCTGACCCAGTTGCTCAGGCTGTCGGGGAACAGCGCGAACCCCGCATTGTTGAATGCAGAAATGCTTAGGAACACCGAATGCCAAAGCCCCTGCGCCAGACCGAATTCGGGCACGAAGACAAAGGCCATCAAGGCAGCGCCGATAAGCTCTGCCAGAATGGCGATCTTCAGGATCGCCATCACCAGCGAGGTCAGATTGTAGATGCTGGGCTGGTTCAGGTCCTCGCGCAGGATAATCCGCTGCGGCATCCCCAAAGGGATACCAAGCGCGGACAGCACCAGAACGGCAAAGGTCATCAACCCCAAGCCGCCCATCTGGATCAGAAGTGCGATGACCGCCTGCCCGAAGCCGGTAAAGGCGGTGCCGGTATCGACCACCGCCAGCCCCGTCACCGTAACAGCAGAGGTAGAGGTGAACAGCGCGTCCGACAGGCTGATCCCCGCAGTATTCGCCAGCGGTGTCCACAGGATCAATCCGCCCAGAACCACCATCGTCAGATAGATCAACACAAGCACGGCGGGCGGGGGCAGAAGCCGCCACGCGCTTTTCTGTGACTTTGAAAAGAGTTTCAAAGGCTTGCCGCAAAGCTGCGCAGGTCGGTGCGCTGCCCGAGCAGGATCAATAGATCGTCCCGTTGCAACGTGCAGTCCAGCCCGTCGCGCCCGATATATTCGGTGCCCCGCATCACGCCCAGACAGCGCAGGTCGAACTTCTTGCCGTATGACAACGTCTCGAGCGATTTGCCCTCAAGCGCTTCGGGGATGCGGAAGTTGACCACGTGGTACCCGTTCCCGAGGCTGACATAGTCGCGTACCAAGGGGTTGTGGATCACCTGGGCGATATGCTGGCCGACTTCGACTTCGGGGTGGATCACACGGTCGACCCCCAGTTTCGACAAGATGCGGTGGTGCGTTTTTGTCTTGGCCTTGGCCCAGATCGTCTCGACGCCCAGCAGTTTCAGGTTGATGGCCGACAGGATGCTTGATTCAAGATCACTGCCCATGGCGACCAACGCCATCGAACAGTCGCCCAACCCGGCCTCGCGCAGGGCGGCATCATCGCGGGCGTCCACGATAACGGCTTGGCTCAGCTTTTCGACATGGTTGCTGACGCGCTGGTCGTTCAGGTCCACGCCGATCACGTAGTTGCCAAAACGCTGCAACTCGGTTGCGACCGTAGAGCCAAAGTTGCCAAGGCCGATCACGCCGATAGTCCGTCTTTTCACTGCCATCACGAGGGTCCTCTGAAGGGCTCAGTCTTGCCAAGGGATACATCGCGTCACAGGGGCAAGCAAGCAAGCGCCGTCAGGTCGTTTCGACGCAGTGCCGCCGGAACGCACGTTTCAGCATATCAAGCTCGGCGCGCAGCAAATCCACCTCGGCGCGCAAATCGGGGCCGGTGACCTCGTCCCCGATCAGGGTGATGCTGGCCAATGTCGCGCCAGACGCGCGGTCGACCACCAGCAATGTATGCAGCCCATCGGCGATTGCGGCTGCGGGCACAGGGATGCTGAGCACCCAGTGATCCGATGAAGCGTCATGTTCCATCTGCACCCCCGCGACATCGGCATCGGCGTGGGTGACCGCAAGATCGGGTTTGGTATCGCCCGCGCCGGTCACGATCCCTTGCCAGGTGCCATCGCGCATCTGGGTTTTGTTGAGGGTCAGGTTGCTCATGCGGGGCTCCTACAACTGGGCGCGGGGGCGGCGCGAAAAGGTCAGGTCACGCAGCATGATCTGGTTCATTTCGGGCCCTTCAAAAATCAGGTCGATCCAGGCTTTCTCGACGCGTTTTTCGTTCAGGTTGGAATAGGCGAGGTCGAATTCTGCCGTGACCTCGGATTTGTTCAGCGGCAGTTCCTGCACCATTTGTTCGGTGTTGGGCCCGTGGCGGATGTTCAGGCGGGCGAAAATCTCGATCGGTTTCTCCATCTCGATCACGGCGTCCACGCGCAGGACATGGGTGCGCTTCATCCCGTCAACGCAATCATCCTGCAGGTCTAGCACCAGGGACAGGAAAGACCCGTCGAAACGGTAGACCTCAAGCCGAAGCCCATAGGGCGCCAGATGGTTTTCTTCGAGGTTGCGGATTTGCCGGACGCCGAGTTCAGACAGGGTGCAGTCGTGGAAAATCGTGACCTCATCGCCCATGGTCGCCTTGGATTGCACCGACGAAAGACCCGATTTGGTCAAGGGCGCGCGCCAAAGCTGCGGGCGCCAGGACCAATCGGTGTTATGGGGCCGAGAGAACTTGTTAGAACCGATACGGGGCAGGGCAAGCCGGTCTTCGGCGGTGTAGATCAGCTTGTCCAGATGCCGACGCAAGGCGCGTGCTTGACCTGCTTGTTTGCGCAGCACGGACAGTTCTGTCTGGGGGGCGCGGTCGGCTTTGGCGGACCAGCGGCGGGTAAACCGCGCGATCAAGGCGCTGTCGATCAGCTTTTTCCCGAGTTTGCGCATGTGCCTGTTGCCCCGATTACGAATGGGTTGTTGGTCGTACCCTACCGTCTGTAGCCTGGGGGCACAAATGAAATGGGCCAAGGGGCCGGCGCGCTAGTTGCGTTGCGCGACGGTGGTTTTGGCAGGTGCACTGGCGTCGATGCTGCGGGTGATCAACTGTGTCAGAACCCTTCGGCCAGAGGCGCTGACGATCTCGCCGCGTTCGGGGCCGTAGACGGCGATACCGGCGGTTTGCGTGCCCATCCGTGCGACGCCGCGCCATTGGTTGGGGGAAAGCCCACCGACAGGAATACGCCCCTGCGCGCGGAAGGTGACGCTTTGGTCGCCTTTCTCCACATCGCTCACATTCTGGAGCGAAGTTTCAGCCGCGATCTGCTGGGCGCTTGGCAGGGAGCCGGGTTTGGACTGGGTCAGGCTGACCGTGATCAACCCACGCGGTGCTGCCCCCGCAGAGGCAGGGGCCCCTAATCCGTCACATCGTGCCATCACGGCAAAGCGCGCCTCCAGGCTGGTTTGGTCGATGCAGAAACCATCGGGGGCGACCAGTTCGACCCCTCCGGCCATTTTCGCGCGTGACAACGGCGGCTTGGCGGCACCCGAGGACGCGCCAAGCCCCTGACCGCCCTCGCAGGCGGTCAGAAGCATCACGCCAAAGGCGGCAAGCGGACCTTTACAGGTCCATATAGTCATGTGTTTCCGCCTTCGCGCCGGGATGCGTCACCGCACCAAGATAGGTTGGACCCACAAGCTGCGCGTATTTCCACAGTGCACCGCTTTGATAGTTGGTTTTGCGGGCACCGGGCCAAGCCGCTTTGCGCTCTGCCATTTCCTCGTCCGAGATATCGACAGAGATCGAACCGGTGATCGCGTTCAGCGTGATCATGTCGCCCTGTTTGAGCAAGGCAATCGGCCCGCCATGTGCGGCTTCGGGGCCGACGTGACCAACGCAGAAACCCCGTGTCGCGCCGGAGAAACGGCCGTCGGTGATCAGCGCTACCTTTTTGCCCATGCCTTGACCGGACAGGGCCGCCGTGGTCGCCAGCATTTCGCGCATGCCGGGGCCACCAGCGGGGCCTTCGTTGCGGATCACGAACACGTCGCCTTCGCTGTAGGCCCGGTTTTGCACGGCTTCGAACGCGTCTTGTTCACATTCAAAGATCAGCGCCGGACCGGTAAAGACGATGTCTTCTTCGGACATGCCCGCGATTTTCACGATGGCTCCTTCGGGTGCCAAGTTGCCCTTCAGACCAACGACGCCGCCGGTCTTGCTGATCGGTGTTTCAATCGCGTGGATCACCTTGCCGTCGGCTTCGCGTTCGATCTTGTCGAGCTCTTCACCGATGGACAGGCCCGAGGCGGTCAGGCAGTCATCATGCAGCAGGCCAGCCTTGCGCAGTTCTTTCATCACAACTGGCACGCCGCCCGCGTCATACAGGTCTTTGGCCACATGCGACCCGCCGGGTTTCATGTCGACGAAATATGGCGTGTCGCGGAAGATGTCGCATACATCGCTGAGGTTAAAGTCGATACCCGCCTCGGCGGCCATAGCGGGCAGGTGCAGACCGGCATTGGTCGACCCGCCGGTGCAGGCCACGATGCGCGCCGCGTTCTCGAATGCTTCGCGGGTGCAGATGTCGCGCGCGCGGATGTTCTTTTCGATCAGGTTCATGACGGCTTCACCCGAGGCCGCCGCATAGGCGTCGCGGGATTCATAGGGCGCAGGCATGCCAGAGGAGTTCAGCAGCGCCAGACCAATTGCCTCGGACACGCAGGCCATAGTGTTGGCGGTGAACTGGCCTCCGCAGGCACCGGCTGTCGGGCAAGCGACGCGTTCCAGAACCTCAAGCGCGGCTTGCGACATGCTGCCGTTCTGGTAGTTGCCCACGGCTTCGAAAACGTCTTGCACCGTCAGGTCGCGGCTGGCGAAATCGGCAGGCACATCGGCCCCTTCCGGGACTTTGCCCGGCAGGATCGACCCACCGTAGAGGAACACGGACGGCACGTTCAGCCGCAGCATCGCCATCATCATGCCCGGCAGCGATTTGTCACAGCCCGCAAGACCGACAATCGCGTCGTAGCAGTGACCGCGCATTGTCAGCTCTACCGTGTCGGCAATCGCTTCGCGCGACGCCAGAGAGGAGCGCATGCCCTCGTGCCCCATGGCGATCCCGTCGGTGACGGTGATGGTGGTGAATTCGCGCGGCGTGCCTTGCTGCGCCTTGACGCCGACCTTGACCGCCTGGGCCTGACGGTTCAGCGCGATGTTACAGGGGGCCGCTTCGTTCCAGCAGGTTGCCACACCCACCAGAGGCTGGTGAATCTCTTCTTCGGTCATGCCCATTGCGTAGTAATAGGACCGGTGCGGCGCGCGCTCTGGCCCCTCGGTCACGTGCCGGCTTGGCAGTCTGGATTTATCAAAGCGGGTGTTGGTGGACATGTGGCAGGCCTCCCTGAGTGGACGTTTACACCGGAATAGCCACCCAGCCCTGTCGCTGCAAGGCTCAAGCCACCAGTTGAACAGCGCGGGCTGTGGGCTTAGGTGTTAAATAATCCTTGGCTCTGTGCCGCCCCTAGCGAAAGCGACCCTGCATGGAGCATTCGATTTTTTCCTTTATTTGGAAATACTCCCGTCGTGACCAACTGGTTTTGCTTGTCCTCACGCTGATTACCTTCCCGATCCTCTACATCACCCTCGAACTGCCCAAGCGCATCATCAACGATGCCATCGGGGCAGAGACCGATGTGATCGACGTTTTCGGGATGTCGTTCAGTCAGGTGCAGTTCCTGATGGTGCTGTGTTTTGCCTATCTTTTCTCGGTGCTGATCCACGGGCTGATGAAGATGCGTTTGAACACGATGAAGGGGGTGCTGGCAGAGCGGCTACTGCGTCGCTTCCGCTATCAGTTGATCGCGCGGATGATGCGTTTTCCGCGCAGCTATTTCGAAAACACCAGCCAGGGCGAACTGGTGTCGATGGTCACCTCGGAGGCAGAGCCGATGGGCGGGTTGATGGGCGATGCAGTCGCCCAACCTGTGTTCCAGGCGGGGCAGATGCTGATCATCCTGCTGTTCCTCTTCCTGCAATCCCCGTGGTTCGGGTTGGCGGGCGTCGCATTGATCCCGTTGCAGGCGTATCTCATCCCGATGCTGCAGCGGCAGATCAACCTGCTTAACAAACAGCGGATCAAGGAAGTGCGGCACCTGTCGTCTGAAATCGGCGAGACCGCCGCCGGTATCACCGATCTGCGCACCAACGGCGGCTGGCGCTACCGTCTGGCGCTGTTCACCGACCGGCTGGGCCAGCTGTTCGAGGTCCGCTTCCAGATCTATCAGAAGAAATTCTTCATGAAGTTTCTCAACAACTTCATCACCCAGCTGACACCGTTCTTTTTCTATGCCGTGGGGGGATATCTTGCGATCAAGGGGCAGATCACGGTGGGCGCGCTGGTCGCGGCCTTGGCCGCCTACAAGGATTTGTCGAGCCCGTGGAAGGAACTGCTGACCTATTACAACCAGACGCAGGACATGTCGCTGCGGTGGGATGTGGTCATTGAACGTTTCGCCCCGCGGGGCGAGATCGACGCGCGCCTGTTCGAAGGCGAGCCCGAAGACGTCCCGCATCTGCGCGGCCCAATTGTGCTGGAACATGTGTCTTTGCGCACGCCGGACGGGAATACGATCCTGGATGATCTGAACCTCGAAATACCCAAAGGCGCGCGCGTTGCGCTTGAGATGCCCAACCAATCCGAACGCAACGCTCTGGCAGAGCTTTTGGTGCGCGAGGCCGTGCCGAGCCGCGGGCGGATCACGATGGCGGGGCATAATCTGGCAGAGCTGCATCAGGCCGTGCTTGCGGCGCGGATCGGCTATTCCGATGCGCACCCCTATCTGTTTCAGGGCACCGTCGGAGACAATCTGCTGATGCCCCTGCGGTCGAGCCCGAAAACCGTCCTCTGGGACCCCAAGAAAACCGACCGCGCCGCGATCGAGACAAAGCGGTCGGGCAATAGTCTGGACAGCACCAAGGCGGATTGGCTGGACCCCGGGCTCGCCGATCTGAGCACCCGCGAGGACATCAACGACTGGTGGTATGAGCTGGCCGGCGCCGTTGGCACACAGGACATGATGTTCCGTCGCATGGCCGCCGATCGCATGGACCCCGAAAAACACCCCGAGCTTGCGGCCCGCGTGGTTGCCCTGCGCGACGAGGTGCACGAGCGGCTGAAAGAGCAAGGGCTGGACAAGGTGGTGCACCGCTTCGACCCAGATCGGTTCAACCCGGCGCTGCCGCTTGGGGGGAACCTGATGTTCGCCGCGCCCATCCGCAGCATCTCGCAGGCGGGTCTGGCGCTTGAACGCAGCTTTCTGGCGATGATCATCGAACAGGGTCTGGCCGAGCAGGGCATCGCGATTTCACAGACGCTGGTAGAAACGTTGCACCAGACCTTTGGACGTGATGGCACCGACCACCCGCTGTTCACCGCTCTCGGCATCGAGGAAGAACTGTACGAACAACTGGTCGATATCGCGCTACGGCGTCGCGCCAAAGGGGATGAAGCGCTGAGCGAGGATGAATTCTCGTTGCTGCTTACCGTGCCCTTTGCCTTCACGGCCGAACAGATCGGCCCGGCTTTCCCTGCGACCTTCAAGGATGAGATCCTGAAAATCCGTAAGCAGCAGGGCGCCGAGATGCGCGAACGGGCGCGGGATATGTTCGTGCCGATCACACCTGACCAGTATCTGCCGCGTCTGACGATACTCGAAAACGTGTTGTATGGCCGGATTTCCGCCGTGGCGGGGCTTCAGGCGGATCTGGTTCTGGATGTGGTGTCGGACGTGTTCAAGAAACACGGGCTGCAACAGGATGTCGCGCTCAACGTCTTTGATCTGCCGGTCAGCATCGGCGGGTCAAATATCGCGATGATGTTTCAGGAACGCGCCGGATTCAGCCGCGCGGCGATGAAACGACCCGATATCCTGATCCTGAACCAGTCGCTTGCGGGGCATGACGCAGAAAGCTTGCAACGGTTGCGCGACAAGGTCAGCGAACTGCTGCCCGAAACGACCCAGATTTACATGGATAGCTCCTTTGCCAATCCTGACGATTTCGACATGTACATCAAGATCCGTGGCGGGCGCATTGACGGGTTGGCGCAGGTTGATATCCCCAGTCAGGACGACAGCATCTCGGACGATTTGCGACGCAAGCTGCGGATCATCGCGCGCAACGACTTGTTCGGCAACCTCGACCCGCGCAACCAGCGCCTGCTGGCCTTTGCGGCGCAGTGGTACACCGTCGCACAGGGAGAGATGGTCTTTGCTCAAGACCAACGGCCAGATGCGGTCTACCTCTGTCTGTCGGGCAAGGGAGAGCTGAGCTGGCGCGACCCCGAAGGGTTGGCGCATCACGTCTCGACCGTCGAAAAGGGGCGGTTGATCGGGGACCTTGCGGTCATCGTGAACGAGCCGCGACAGATGGATTTTGTCGCCCTCGAAGACAGCCGTTTCCTTCGGATCGGCGCGGATCAATTCAAGTCGGTGGTTGAAAATGACCGTGTGATCCTGCTGAGCCTTCTACGCACGGTATCAAGCCATCTGACCAACGCCGCCGACTTGCTTCGTGCGGCACGGGTGGATATCCCGCGCGAAGACGAAGCCTTGCCCCCGCCCGTAGGAGATGACCCCGCGTGACCCGATACGCTGCCCACAAAGCCTTTGTCGCCCCTGCGATCCCCTCGGCGGCGCTGTGGCGGCTGATCCTCGGGTTTCTTGCGGCAACCGCGATCTACCTGCTGCTCAACAACCTGATGTTCACCACCCTGTTCAACCTGATGGGGCCGCGTGCGGACGGGTTTTATGACAGCTTGCTGTCAGGCAAGACGCCGATGGCGATGTTCCTGCTGCTTGGCAGCTTCGGGTTGATGATCGTCGGCGTGGCCGTGGTGACACGGGTGATCCACAAACGTCCCGTGCGTGGTCTGATCGGCCCATCGGGGCTGGTGGTGCCGCAGTTCTGGGCCGTGCTCAAGATGCTGGTGCTGCTTGGTGCGGTGACCTATTTGCTGCCGCCGTGGAACCTTGGCGCGCCCTATGTGCCTAACCTCGCGCTTGGCACATGGCTGATGCTGCTGCCGTTTTCGCTGCTCGGGGTGCTGGTACAGGTCAGCGCCGAAGAGATCGTCTTTCGCGGTTATGTCCAGCAGCAGCTGGCGGCACGGTTCAACTCTCCGCTGGTCTGGATGGTGTTGCCGGCCGTGATTTTCGCGCTTGGGCACTATCTTCCCGATCAAGCCGGCGAAAATGCGCTTGTCATAGCACTTTGGGCCGGTGTCTTCGGGATGTTGATGGCTGATCTGACCGCGCGGGCAGGGTCGCTGGGGCCAGCCATTGCAGTGCATTTCTGCAATAATGTCGCGGCGATCGTCATCACCTCTCTGCCCGATGACCTATCGGGTTTGGCGCTGTATCTGACCCCCTTCGGGATGGATGATGTTGACGCGTTGCGCGCGTGGTTGCCCGTCGATTTCGCGCTGATGCTGGTCAGCTGGCTTGCCGCACGGCTGGCGATCCGCCGTTGATTGCAATTTACTGCGCGTCAGCTTATTTGGAAGGCGAAACTGGAAGCAAAGGTTCACCATGAACTGGATCAACAACTACGTCCGTCCTCGGATTAACTCCATCTTCTCGCGTCGCGAGACGCCGGACAATCTGTGGACGAAATGCGAAGAATGCGGCACCATGCTGTTCCACCGCGAGGTGTCGGACAACCTGAACGTCTGCACCAGCTGTGGTCACCACATGGCGATTACCCCGCGTGAACGCTTCAAGGCGCTGTTCGACGGTGGCATCTTTACCGAGGTCAAAGTGCCCGCGCCGACGCCGGACCCTTTGCACTTTCGCGATCAAAAGAAATACCCCGACCGTCTGAAGGCCGCCCAGAAACAAACGGGCGAAGCCGAAGCGATGCTGGTTGCCACCGGTGAAATCGGCCGCACACCGATCGTCGCGGCAGGTCAGGACTTCTCGTTTATGGCCGGGTCCATGGGCATGTATGTCGGCAACGCCATCATCGCCGCGGCTGAAAAAGCGGTTAAGCTGAAATGCCCGCTGGTGCTCTTCTCCGCCGCCGGGGGTGCGCGTATGCAAGAAGGCATCCTGAGCCTGATGCAGATGCCGCGCACCACCATTGCCGTGCAGATGCTGAAAGAAGCGGGGCTGCCCTATATCGTCGTTCTGACCCACCCCACGACCGGTGGTGTCACGGCGAGCTATGCGATGCTGGGGGATGTCCAGATTGCGGAACCCAATGCGCTGATCTGCTTTGCCGGCCCACGTGTGATTGAGCAGACCATTCGCGAGAAACTGCCCGAAGGCTTCCAGCGCGCCGAATATCTGCTGGACCACGGCATGCTGGACCGCGTGACACCGCGCACCCAGATGCGGGACGAGTTGATAGACATCACGCGGATGCTGATGAAGCTGCCGCCCGCGGTGCGCGGCGATCTGCCTGCGCCGACTGAAGGCGGCGATATTGCCCATGCGCTGACGCCAGAACCCGATGCGGCCCCCAAAGCCGAAGCGGCGGAACCCAAGGCGAAATGACGCAGAACACATCGGATGCAGTGCTGGCGCGTATGATGGCGCTGCATCCCAAGATTATCGACCTGACGCTGGATCGCATGTGGCGGCTTCTGGACGCTTTGGGCAACCCCCAGAACGACCTGCCCCCTGTGATCCATATTGCCGGTACCAATGGTAAAGGATCGACACAGGCGATGATCCGTGCGGGGCTTGAGGCGGATGGCCACCGTGTCCACGCCTATACCTCGCCCCATCTGGCGCGCTTTCACGAACGCATCCGCCTTGCCGGAGAGCTGATTTCCGAAGCCGCGCTGACCGAGATGCTGGATGAATGTTACGCCGCCAACAACGGCGAGAGCATCACTTATTTCGAGATCACAACCTGCGCCGCGCTACTGGCCTTTGCCCGTACTCCGGCGGATTATACCCTGCTTGAGGTCGGCCTTGGCGGGCGTCTGGACGCGACCAATGTGATCGACCAGCCCGCATTGACCGTGATCACGCCGGTGTCGATTGATCACCAACAGTTTCTGGGCACGACCCTGCCGGAGATTGCGGGTGAAAAAGCCGGCATCATCAAACGTCGCGTGCCCTGCATCGTCGGCCCGCAACAAGATGCAGCGCTCGAGGTGATAGAGACGCAGGCGGCACGCCACCACGCCCCCGTTTTTGCCTATGGTCAGCAGTGGCATGTGGCCCCCGAAGCGGGACGGATGGTCTATCAGGATGACTCGGGTTTGCTGGATCTGCCCAAACCTAACCTGTTGGGCGTGCATCAGATTTCCAACGCCGGTGCGGCTTTGGCGGCATTGCGGCAATTGGGGGTCTCCGCAAAAGCGTGCGAGGCCGCTGTGACCCGCGCCGAATGGCCCGCCCGAATGCAACGTCTGCGTCACGGGCCGCTGATCGACGCAGCGCCGCAGGCCGAATTATGGCTGGACGGCGGGCATAACCCTGCTGCGGGCGACGCCATCGCGGCGGTGCTAGAGGACATGCCCGCCCGCCCCACATTCCTGATCTGTGGCATGTTGAACACCAAGGATATCGGCGGCTATCTGCGCCCTCTGGCCGGTCATGCAGAACAATTGTTCGCCGTCTCGATCCCCGGTGAAGCAGCAACGTTGCCGGCCACCGAAACCGCGCGCGCAGCGATCGACGTCGGCCTGACCGCGCAAGAGGCACCTGGCGTCGCCGAAGCGCTTGCAACCATTGTCGCGAAGGCACCCCACGCGCGGGTATTGATCTGCGGTTCGCTCTATCTGGCAGGCGCAATTTTGCGGGAAAACGGATAGCCTTTTAACAATTAGAATTGGCTATATTTACGATTTGTAGGGAATTTGCGTCCTAAGGTCCGAGGGTAACATTTTGCCTTTGGGGGGACCAATGCAATGACCAATACGTATCAGAATTTCCTTGCACTGCGCAGGATGGTGTTCGGCCATCTCCGTCTGCTCGCAATCTTTGTCGGTGTGACCTTTATCGTCGATCACTGGCGGTCTTCCGCGGCCCATGGCGCCGCGCAGGGCTATGCCAATGGACAGGTGGCGCATCTGGCCTCCGGTGGTCCAGCCTTTGTGCCGCTGTCGCCTGCGACGCTGCTGAACAAGATGCACAAGGACGCTTCCTTTGACGTGGGCGATGCCGTCAGCGCGATCGTCCAATCGTTCGATGATAGCAAACGCGGCCAAGTGCTTGAATCCTACCTGATCTGGGCGATCAGCACGGAGCGGTCGGACAGCTATATCGATACTTTGCTGAACAGCGCCGCGGCCAAAGGCGATTTCAAAGTACCACCGGCGCTTACGACAGCCTCTGGTGCGCTGGATACGGCAGGTTTGCTGACGGCGGTTGTTGTCGCTGAACGCAAGGCTTTGGCCGCCCGCCAGACTGACGGCGATCAAGCGCATGCTCGCGACGGGCAGCAGATCCGCCAATCCGTCGCCTTTTACCACAATCAGGCCGCGCCACTCTATCTGGCTGCAGTCGATCTGCAGCGGGATGGGTACGCCCCGGGGCGGCGGCGCAATTAAGCGCCCCAGCCTTCCGCCTGCATTTCGCGCAAACGCGATGCCGTACGCTCGAACTCGAAGGTGCCTTCCCCCTCCAGATATAGCATTTCGGGTTCGGCCGCGGCCGAGCAGATCAGCCTCACCTTAGCCTCGTATAACGCGTCGATCAGGGTCACAAAGCGTTTGGCTTCATTGAAGTTTGACCGGCCAAGACTGGGGATATCGTCCAGCATCAACACGCGCACGGCCTCTGCCAATGTCAAATAATCTGCCGCCCCTAGGGGCCGACCACAAAGCGCGTGGAACTTGGCGCGGGCGACACCGTTGCGAAACTCCGGCACGACGACATCGCGCCCCTTCACCCGCAGGATCAGCTCTTCCCCCGGGCCGCCAGCCAGATCATCCCAGACGGCATTCATCGCGGCACGGCTCTCTGGGTTGACGGGGGTGAAATAGGATTTCGTACCCGCCAATCGGTCCTGTCGGTAGTCGCGCGGGCTGGCGAGCTCCATCACCTTCATCTTCTCTTTGATCAATTCGATGAAGGGCAGGAATATTTGGCGGTTCAGACCGTCTTTGTACAGGTCATCCGGTATCCGGTTCGACGTTGTCACCACCACCACACCAGCCGCAAAAAGCGCTTCAAACAGCCGGCCAACGATCATGGCGTCGGTGATGTCGGTGATCTGCATCTCGTCAAAGGCCAGCAGCTTCACGCTATTCGCGACTTCGGCTGCGACTGGCGCAATCGCATCGTCGACTCCTGTTTTCCGCGCCTCATGCATCGCGCTGTGAATTTCCTGCATGAACGCGTGGAAATGCACCCGCCGCGTTGGCACATCGCCCATATTTGCCGCGAACATATCCATCAGCATCGACTTGCCGCGACCCACACCGCCCCAAAGATACAGCCCCTGTGGTGGCTCGGGCGCGCGTTTGAAAAAGCCCTTTTTCTGAGGGGCCATCAAGGCGCTGCGAATGCGGTCAAGCTCTGGCAGCACGGCCTCTTGCGCGGGGTCCGGCGACAGGCTGCCGTCGGCAACGCGGTTATCGTAAATGGTGCGTAAATCAGTCATGCCTTTGGCTTACAATGTGCCACAGGCTTTGGGAAGAACCCCCGCAGGCCGATAGGCGCGCAGTTTTGAAATTGACGGCCCCGGTTTCAAAGCTACGGTGGCGGCACGTGCTTCGGGGGTCATCATGGAAAAAAATACGTCAATCTTCACACCGGTGCTGATCGTCGGGTGTCTGATCATCATGGTGAGCTTTGCCGTGCGTGCCTCTTTTGGCGTCTTTCAGATCCCCATCGCGGAAGAGTTCGGCTGGCTGCGCTCCGAATTCTCGCTGGCGATCGCGATCCAGAACCTCGCCTGGGGCATCGGCCAACCGATCTTTGGCGCGATGGCCGAGAAGATCGGAGACCGCCGCGCCATTATCATCGGGTCCGTGGTCTATGCCGTGGGGCTGGTGCTGTCGGCCAATTCGGTGTCACCGATTGAACACCAAACCTATGCGTGGTTGGTGGGTTTCGGGATCGCGGGCACGGGCTTTGGCGTGATTTTGGCCGTGGTGGGCCGCGCCTCAACGGCCGAGAACCGGTCCATGTCGCTGGCCATTGCCACGGCGGCGGGCAGCGCGGGTCAGGTCTTTGGTGCGCCGGTGGCGGAATGGTTGCTGGGGTTCCTCAGCTGGCAGGCGACCTTCCTTGTCTTTGCGGGCGCGATCATGGCGATGTTGTTGACGCTGCCGTTGATGCGCGCCCCCGCGATGGCCAGCAAGGCCGAGCTGGAGGAAAGCCTGTCGCAAATCCTGGGCAAGGCGCTGCGCGACCCGACATTTACCTTCATCTTTATCGGCTTCTTTTCCTGCGGCTATCAGCTGGCCTTTATCACCGCGCATTTTCC
The DNA here is from genome assembly GCF_002388305.1 of Sulfitobacter sp. UBA4523. Lineage (NCBI taxonomy): Bacteria > Pseudomonadati > Pseudomonadota > Alphaproteobacteria > Rhodobacterales > Roseobacteraceae > Sulfitobacter > Sulfitobacter sp. UBA4523. The sequence continues at coordinate 134,920 of NZ_DGMH01000022.1, read as the reverse complement.
TGCCTTCGTGACCGAACTTTGCGGTCCGATCCTGGCGGGTGGCGTGCTGCATAACATCGGGATCACAACAACCTCTGCCCTGGGTGCGGTGGCGATTTCCCTGATCGGTCTGGCCAATATCGCTGGAACATTGTTGGCGGGGTGGGCGGGCAAACGCTATTCCAAAAAGTACCTGCTGGCTGCGATCTATACCGGACGTACCGTGATTGCGGCGTTGTTTATCCTACTGCCGATCACGCCGGTGTCGGTCATCCTGTTCTCCATCGGGATGGGGGCATTGTGGTTGGCGACGGTGCCGCTGACCAGCGGGCTGGTCGCGCATATCTATGGGCTGCGCTATATGGGAACGCTTTATGGGATCGTGTTTTTCAGCCATCAGTTGGGCAGCTTTATGGGGGTCTGGCTGGGCGGGCGGATGTATGACGCTTACGGCGATTACACCGCCGTGTGGTGGATCGGTGTGGCCGTGGGCGCGTTTAGCGCGCTGATCCATTTGCCCATCCGCGAGAAGCGGTTGCCCGGGCTGGTGACGAGTTAATCTGTCGCCTTATCCGCCGTGTCGATATGTGCCTTGATCGCTGCAATGATCTGGGGCGCATGGGTATAGGGCAGGCCGTGGCCCGCGCCTTTGATCACCTCGTGTTCGGCGGCGCGGTTCCATTCGGCAAGGCTGCCGATGGCTGACGCGGGGATCACCTGATCATCCTGCCCCCAAAGCGCCAGCACAGGGATATCATGCGTCCGGATCGCGCGGTGTTCATCCCGCAGCACATCCGCCAGAATACCGCGACGGCTGGCCAGCACCGCAGGAACATAGTGCTTGTAGTCCAGCTGTTCGGCCTGATGGTCGTGGATGTGGCGGACCTGAACGGGGATGTCACGTTCGGCCCTGATGCCGCGCCGGAAGGTCGGCGGGAACAGCGCCAGCATCAGCCAATCGCCGACCAGCGGGGTTTTGGCCATAAAGTCGACCAGCTTGTTCGGCGCCAACCCCATCCCTGCGGGCGCCAGCAGGATCAGCCGTTCGACACGTTCGGGGAAAGCGGCGGCAAAACACGTCGCGATAGAGCCGCCCATGGAATAACCCAGCAGGGTGAAGCTGCCGGTGACATCCTGATCTTCCAGCAGGTCTTGCAGCTGTTTGATAAAGAACTGGCGATCTTGCGGGCCAGACGGACGGTCGGAATAGCCGCGCCCGTAAAGGTCATAGGTCAGCGTCCGGTACCCCATCGACGCCAACCCACGTGCGACCGCGCGCCAGACGATGCTGGGGGTGGTCAACCCGTGGATGCAAACGACAACAGGGCCTTGGGCGGGGCCGGTCCACGCGTAATGGGTAACCCCTTCGGGCAGCTCTGCGAATTGGCCAAGGGCGCTGCCGCGGTCCGCGTCCTCCATTTCGGCACGGTTGCGTTCGATCACAAGCGGGATTGCGATGACCAGAGCCGCAATGAGAAGAAACCAGATCATCTGTGAGCGCGCCACCGGTCAAGGATATAGCGGCTGGTCATCAGGTCCAGATGCGCGCCGCCGCCGTTTTTGAACAGGGTGATCTCATCCTCTGACTGGCGGGTGAACGCGCCGAGATCATAGTAATCCGCGACGATGTCACTTGCGCTCAGCACACCTTGGGCGATCGGGATCTTCAGCTCGCCGATATGTTCAACCGTGGTGTCGAGGCTGTCGACAAAGACCCGGGCACGGGTCAGCGCCGTATCATCCACCTCGCGCATGTCGGGGCGGTAGGCACCGATCAGGTCAAGGTGCTGGCCGGGTTGCAGCCACGCGCCCTTGATCAGCGGTTCGGTCGACATGGTGGCGCTGGTGATGATGTCCGCGTCGCGCACGGCGGTCTCAAGATCATCGGCGATGCGCAGCCCTTTGATATCACGTGCCATCGCCTGAGCATTGGGGGCGGATCGGTTCCACACCGTGAATTCGGCATCGGGAAACACCGCCCGGTAGGCAGCGTGAAGCCCGCGCCCTTGGGTGCCCGCGCCGACGATCAGGATTTTGCGGCTGTCAGGGCGGGCAAGCCTGCGCGCGGCGAGCAGGCTGTCACCGGCGGTTTTCCATTTGGTCACGAGGTGGAAGTCTACCAAAGCCTCGAGCGCGCCGTGATCATCTGCGTAAAGCGACACGCCGCCGTTCACCATCGGTGCCCCTTTGGCGGGGTTGTCGGGAAAAATGGTGGCGGATTTCACCGCCAAACCCAACCCGTCGATCCATGCGGCGCGGTTCAACAAGGTGTCCTTGCCCCGATACAAAAACGTATCCGCGATTTCGGCGCGCGGCAGGTTGTGCCCCTGGGCCAGTGCGTCGGTCAGGCCGATCCAGTCCAGCAGCGCGTCGCCGGCGTCGAAGGGGATGATGTCGAACTGGGTCATGCGGCCTCTGCTTCGGTCAACAGCCCCGCAGCGACGAGCCTGTCAGCCCAACCGTCCGGCCCGGTGAAATGATGGGTCTGCCAGCCGCGGGCGTTAGCGGCGTTAATATTGTCGATACGGTCGTCGGTGAACAAAAGCGCGTCGCCGGACAGGCCCGATCCTTCCTCGAGCGCTGCATAGATCGCGGGATCGGGTTTGATCATACCCATATGACCCGAGATGAAATCGCGATCAAAGGCGCGCAGGAAAGGGTAGTGTTCTGCCGCATAATCATAGGATTGGATGCCGAAATTGGTCAGCGAAAACACCGGCACGCCCTTGGCCTGCAGCGCCTCTTTCAGCCTGAGAGAGCGGGGGATCACGGGGGCGGCCATTTCGATCCAGCGATCATGCCACATGCGGATCTCATCGCGCCAGTCGGGGTTGGCTTCGGCGGCGGCATAGATCGTGTCGGTGAAATGCTGGCCGCTATCGACAAGATCGTTCATGCCATGCAGGTCCACCTCGGCGAACATGGCGCGGCGGCGGTCCTCTCCGATCACGGAGTCATAGAACCGTTCGGGCTGCCATTCGATCAGCACATTCCCGATGTCAAAGACGACTGCCGCTGGTTTCATGTGCTCTTCCTTTTGCCGGGTCGATGGGGGCACCTGCGCCACCCTTGCCCTATCGTTGTGCCGCGCGAAGCTCGCGTTCTAGCGCGTCCAGAAAACGGGAGCGGTCGGCCTTTGTAAACCCTTTGCCGCCGCCCTGGCGAAACGGGTCCGCGGCACGCAGGTCGGCCATCAAATCACGTGTCGCCAGCACATTGCCAATATTGGCTGCGGTCAGCGCTTCGCCGTTGTGTTTCAGCACCCGCGCGCCGGCTTCGACACAGCGGGCGGCAAGGGGAATGTCGCCGGTCACCACGACGTCACCGGGGCCGCAGCGTTCGGCGATCCAGATGTCGGCGATGTCGGGGCCGTCGGGGACAATCACGGTTTCGACCAGCGGGTTCTGCGAGGGACGCAGCCCGCCGTTGGACACCACAAACATCCGCACCTTGTGGCGGGTGGCGACGCGTTCCGCCTCTGCCTTCACGGGGCAGGCGTCCGCGTCGATATAAAGCACCGTCATCGCCGGGCCCTATCGCGCATAAAGCGCATCGGCGTGGAAGGCGATGTGGTCTTCCATGAAGGTCGAGATGAAGAAATAGCTGTGATCATAGCCCGGCTGCATCCGCAATGTGGCGTTCTGGCGGGCTTTCGCCATCGCCTGGGCCAATGCTTCGGGTTTCAGCAGATCAAGGAATTGGTCATCGGTGCCCTGATCAATGAGGATCGGCCCGTCAAAGCCGCGTTCCGCCATCAAAAGCGTCGCGTCATGTTTGGCCCAGGTCGTCTCGTCACTGCCCAGATAGGCTGCCAGCTGTTTGCGGCCCCAGTCACTGCTGGTTGGATGCGCAATCGGCGCGAAGGCCGAGACCGAGGTAAAGCGCCCCGGCAGGTTCATCGCCAGCGTCAGCGCCCCGTGCCCGCCCATGGAGTGGCCGCAGATCGCCTGCCGGTCCATGTCCAGGGCGAAGTTTTCACCCAGCAGCGCCGGCAGCTCGTCGGCGATATAGTCCCACATCTGGAAGTGCGGTGCCCATGGGTCTTGGGTGGCGTTCACATAGAAGCCCGCGCCCTTGCCCAGATCATAGGCGTCGTCGTCGGCCACATCCTCACCGCGGGGGGAGGTGTCGGGAAAGACCACCGCGATCCCGTGTTCCGCGGCCCATGCCTGCGCCCCCGCTTTGGTCATCGCGTTTTCATGGGTGCAGGTCAGCCCCGACAGGAACCACATCAAGGGCACCGGGCCCTGCTGCGCTTCTTCGGGCAGGAATAGCGCAAAGGTCATGTCGCAGTTGCAGGCGGTGGAACGGTGGGAATAGACGCCTTGGGTGCCTCGGAAGCTGGCGTTTTCGGAAATCGTTTTCATCGGGCGTCTCCTGTGTCTGGTTGGTCTATGGCTATCGGCCCTCGGTCTGCGCGGCAAGGGCAGGACGCTGCGCTGGCTGAGTATTTGCAAAAGGGTGAAGGCTAAAGCGCGGTGACCCACGCGATGACAAGGCTGACGCTGAGGATGCTGAGCAGTGTCGAGACAAGGATTGCGGCAGACACCCGTTGCGGCCCGACGTTATAATGTTGGGCCAGCATATAGACATTGCCCGCGACCGGCAGCGCGGCGGTGGCGATGATCACGCCCGCCTTATACGGATCGACGTTGAACAGCCACAGCGCGGCAAAACCCACAAAGGCCGGGTGCAGCACCAGTTTGCAAAACGATAGCCAGCCCGCGACATGCAGCTTCTCCGCCGATTTCGTCGCCAGCGACGCCCCGATGGCAAAAAGCGCGCCGGGTGTCGCGGCTCCGCCGAGGATGGCCAGAAATTCGTTCATCGGATCAGGGATCGGGATCTGAAGGCCGGACCAGATAAAGCCAAGGGTCATGGCGACGATCATCGGGTTTTTCACCAGCCCCACGGAAATCGTGCGCAGGGCGCGCAGGCTCAGCTGACCATCGCGCGCGCCGGTGATCAGGATCACGATGAGGCTGGAAAACACGATCAGATCCACCGCCAGGGCCAGCACGACGGGGCCGATTGCCTCTGCCCCGAGCAGCAGGGTCAGCATGGGCACGCCGAGGAAGCCGGTGTTGCCGATCACGGCACATTGGGCCTCCATCGCGGTGGCGGGGACATCGAGGCGGCGCAGAAAGCCTGTCAGCGTTGCGATGCCATAGACAAAGCCGGTGCCCCATAGATAGGCCGCGACGAGGCGGCTGTCCCAGACCTCGGCCAAGGACAGGTTGGCGGAAAAGCGGAACAGCATGGCAGAGAGGGCGAAATAGAAGACGAATTTGGTCAGATAGGCCGTGGCCTCTGCCGTGAAGAACCGCGTGCGCCCGGCCCAATAGCCCAAGCCGATCAGCGCGAAAAACGGAAGTGTCTTGAGAAAGATCGCCAGCATGTGAAATTGGTAGCGGCTGGCTGTGCTTCGTGCAACGGGGCAACAGTGCTGTGACGCAAATACACAGGCTTTGGGGTGGGGGGCTGCATTTGGGACTTGGAACTGAACGGTTCAGTTTATACTCTGCCTTTCAAACTGCCGGAGCCTTCATGACCAGTGACCAGACCCAGGTTCGCAAGGGCCGTAAATTCGATCAGGTTCTTGCGGGGGCGCGTGATGTCTTTATGGCGGACGGGTTTGAGGGCGCGAGCGTTGATGCGATTGCCCGTGCCGCCGGCGTGTCCAAGGCGACGCTTTACAGCTATTTCCCCGACAAACGTCTGTTGTTCATGGAGGTCGCCGATACCGAATGTGCCCGCCAGTCACGGCAGGCTTTCGACAGTATCGACACAGATGCGCCGCCGCGTGTGGTGCTGGGGCTGGCCGGTCGGCATCTGCTAGGGTTCATCACATCGACCTTTGGTCAGCAGATGTTTCGCCTATGCGTGGCCGAATGTGACCGGTTCCCCGAGCTTGGCCAGCGATTTTACAACTCCGGCCCAGCTGTGGTCCGGCGCGAGATGGCGGGGTATTTCGAGACCGCTGTCGCCCGTGGGCAGCTGCGTATGGAGGA
>NZ_DGMH01000022.1:102649-128837 GCF_002388305.1 Sulfitobacter sp. UBA4523 | reverse complement strand
CAGCTGCGTATGGAGGACCCGCTACTGGCAGCCGACCAATTCGGAGAGCTTTGCAAGGGGGATGTCTGGCTGCGACTGACCTTTGGTATCATCGACAGGATTTCTCAGGCAGAGATCGACCGCGTGGTAGACAGCGCGGTCGATATGTTTCTGGCGCGCTACGCGGCTTAGCCCTTGGGCCGGTTGTCGATAATCCGTACTGCTTTGCCTTCGGAACGGGTGATGGTGTTCACATCGCCGACGTCGATCATCACGCTGATGCCCACGGTTTCCTTGATCTGCGCGGCCAGCTGCTGTGCCGCTGTTTGCCGGGCGGCATCGTCGACGGTGGCGTCGACACATTCGCACAGCACCCGCATCTGATCCATGCGGTCGGGCTTGCTGAGCTCGATCTGGAAATGCGGGGCGAGACCGGGGGTGGCCATCAGCGCCTCTTCGATCTGGGTGGGGAAGACGTTGACGCCGCGCAGGATGATCATGTCGTCGCTGCGGCCGGTGACTTTCTCCATCCGGCGCATGCTGCGGGCGGTGCCGGCGAGCAGGCGGGTCAGATCGCGGGTGCGGTAGCGGATGATGGGAAACGCCTCTTTGGTGAGCGAGGTAAAGACCAGCTCCCCCTGTTCGCCATCGGCCACGGGCTGTCCGGTTTCGGGGTTGATGACCTCGGGGTAGAAATGATCCTCCCAGATGTGCAAACCGTCTTTGGTTTCAACACATTCGCAGGATACGCCGGGGCCCATAATCTCGGACAGACCATAGATATCGACAGCGTGCATATCAAACGCCTGTTCAATCTCGAGCCGCATGGCATTGGTCCAGGGTTCGGCCCCGAAGATACCCACTTGCAACGAAGACTGGCGCGGATCGATGCCCTGGCGCGCGTATTCATCCAGGATCGACAGCGCATAAGAGGGTGTGACCGTGATGCCGTCGGGTTTGAAATCCTCGATCAGGCGGACCTGTCGCGGGGTCATCCCGCCCGAGATCGGTACGGTGCTTAGCCCAAGGCTATCCGCCCCCAGATGCACCCCCAACCCTCCGGTAAACAGCCCGTAGCCATAGGCGTTATGCAGCATGTCGCCGGGTTTCAGCCCTGCCGCGCGCAAGGACCGCCCCATGACGCTGCCCCAATTGGCAAGGTCATTCTTGGTGTAGCCCACGACCGTCGGCTGGCCGGTGGTGCCCGAGGACGCATGAATGCGCGCCAACTGGTCCCGCGGCACGGCGAACATGCCGAAGGGGTAGTTGTCGCGCAGGTCGGTTTTCACGGTGAAGGGGAATTTCGCCAGATCGCTCAGGTCGTTCAGGTCGTCGGGGTGGACGCCCGCTGCATCGAAGCTTTGACGGTAGAAAGGCACATTCGTATAGGCGTGGTGCAGGGATTTTTCCAGCCGCTCTAATTGCAGGGCGCTGATTTCATCGCGGCTGGCAAGCTCGATCGGGTCAAGCGATGATCGGGCAGGCGTGAGGTCTTTCATGGGGTCATTTCCTCCTCGAAATGGTGGCCTTTGATGGTGCGTGACAGGCCACGGAACAAGGCGATGGTGCGCCCGTCCTCCCCCGTGACTGTCACGTCATAGACGCCGGAGCGTCCGGTTCTGGATTGTTCGCGCGCCGCCGCGTGCAGCCGTTCGCCAGCCTTCCCCGGTGCGAGGTAGGAAATCTGGTTCTGCTGGGCGACGGCAAGCTGGTTGTAGCTGTTGCAGGCGAAGGCAAAGGCGCTGTCGGCGAGGGTGAAGATATACCCGCCGTGGGCGATGCCGTGGCCGTTCAACATGGCCGCGGTGACCACCATCGACAGCTCCGCCGCGCCGGGGGCGATATGGTCGATGCGCATCCCCAAAGATTGGCTGGCCGTATCGGTGGACCACATGGCAGCGGCGGATTTTTCGGCGCGGAGTTGCGGGGTCATAGCGGGCCTTTATGTTTCACAATGTGGATGCTTGCACAGATAATGTAACGCTTTCAAGAGAATTGATCGGTGGCTCTCTTGATTTGAGCGGCGAAGGGCGCAACTGTCAAAACATGACAGTGCATATTCATCCCTCACACCCGCAGAATGAACGCGCGCCCGAACAGGTTTCCTTTCACCGGACGGAGCTTGGCCCGATCCTGTCGCTTTATGGGCGCATGGTCGCGGCGGGGGAATGGCGCGACTATGGAATCTCTTCGCTGCGCGAGGTCGCGGTGTTTTCAATCTTCAGACGCACTGCAGAGATGCCGCTTTACCGGATCGAGAAACGCCCCAAGCTGCGGTTGAAGCAAGGGATGTACGCGGTGATCGGGGCCAATGGGCAGGTGCTGCGCCGCGGTCAGGATCTGGCTGCCGTGCTGCGCGTGCTGGAACGCAAGATGATCCGCGCCGTCGACCCCTAGACCGCCGCGCCGGTCGAGGGGGTGGATGGATTTAAGGCCATTTGGAAGGGCTTAGCCGTTTGTGCCCGGTCAGCGGGCCGTCGGTTTTGGCGATACGGGTCAGCGCGTCCTGGATGGGTTCGCGGGTGACGGCCATATGATGCGCATTGGCGTGGATCATGGTGGCGGGGTCGAGGACCAGCGCCACATGGCCTTTCCAGAACAGAAGGTCATTGCGTTGGATGTCGCGCGGGACGGGGCCTGCACCTGCCACGGTGTCGGCAAAGCTGGTCTGCTGCTGGTCGCTGTCACCGGGGCAGGGAATGCCGCAGGCGAGGAAGGCGGCCTGAACGAGGCCCGAGCAATCGATCCCCCAGCGGCTGTTCCCGCCCCAGAGGTAGGGCGTGCCGAGAAACAGCTCCGCGACGGCGGCGGGGTCCGGGAAAGCGTGCGGCAGGGGGGCGAGGTGTTGGGTCGGGATATGGCCAAGCGAGGTCTGGGCAAACCGGCCTTCCGTTCCCGTCACCACAACGCGGCTGCCAAAGCTGAGGCTGCTGACATCCGGTGATTTCAGATCGGCACGCGTATAGGCGTGGGTGGCGGGTGCGGTGACGACGTGAGTCGGGGGGACCGCAGGGCCGATGGCGGTTTCGGATATGTAACCGCAGTAGTTGTCCTTGGTCAGTTGCACATAGGCGGTGCCATCGGTGCGATCCAGCACGGTCAGCGCCTCACCGTAAAGCGCTTGCCGGTCGCGGGGGCCGTCGGGACTGCGGTTCAGATCAACGACCGGTAGGGTGATCTGCGCCGCCGTCTTTTCGGTGATCCGCTCGGGGTCGGGATGCAGGCGTCGGTCGGTCATTTTGACAAGATCGCCCCGAGGCTGGCATGCAGCGCGCGTGTGGCCTGACCAACGCCGCCTTTGGCGCGGGCAGGGGCGGCGCTTGGTTGCCAGCCGTAGATGTCGAAATGCGCATAGGCGCTGTCGGTGACGAAGCGACGCAGAAACAGTGCGGCGGTGATACAGCCTGCGAACCCGCCAGAGGGGGCGTTATCCAGATCGGCGATACCGGGTTCGATCAGCGGCTCGTAGGGCGTGTGGAAGGGCATACGCCAGACGGGGTCGGCGTGGGTGGCGGCAGCGGATTCCAACGCGGCGACGAAATCGGGATCGTCGCTGAAATAGGGTGCCAGATCGGGGCCCACGGCGACCCGTGCGGCACCGGTCAGCGTCGCCATAGAGATAATCTGATCGGGCTTGTCCTCGTCCGCCAGTGCCAGCGCATCGGCCAGCACCAACCGGCCTTCGGCGTCGGTATTGTTGATCTCGACCGTGAGGCCCTTGCGCGAGGTCAGGATGTCTTGGGGGCGGAAAGCATTGCCGGAGACCGCGTTTTCAACCGCGGGGATCAGCACGCGCAGTTGCAGGTCCATCCCCGTGGCCATGATCATATGCGCCAGACCCAGCACCGCCGCCGCGCCACCCATATCCTTTTTCATCAGACCCATCGACGCGCCGGGTTTCAGGTTCAGCCCACCGGTGTCAAAACACACGCCTTTGCCCACCAGCGTCAGCTTTTTCCCGGTTTTGCCCCAGGTCAGGTCGATCAGCCGGGGCGCGCGGTCGGCGGCGCGGCCGACGGTATGGATCAGCGGCAGGTTCTGCGCCAACAGATCGTCGCCCGTGATGACAGAGATCCGCGCCCCGTGTTGATCTGCGAGTTTACGTGCTGCGGCTTCCAGATCGGGTGGGCCCATATCCGAGGCGGGCGTGTTGATCAGGTCGCGGGTCAGCATCTCCCCTTCGGCGAGGGCGCGGATGTGATCGGCGTCGATCCCAGCGGGCGCAACAAGGCGGGCGGCCATCGGCGATTGCGTGGCATAGCGGTCAAACCGATAGGACGCGAGCAGCCACCCCAAAGCCTCCACCGCGAGCTCTGCCGCGGGCAGGTCGGCGTGCAGGTCATAGTCGCCCTTGGGCAGCTTTGCCGCGGCACCTGCCAGATGGAAGCGCCCCCGTTTGCGGGCGCTGGCCGTGCCGTAGCCCGCCAGAGCCATGCGCAGCGCGCCATCTTCGCTCGGCAGCGTCAACGCCTGCCCCAACGCGCCGGTAAACCCCTGTGCCGCGACCCAAGTGCGTGTGGCATCGGATTGCCCGTCGAGCCAGTCAGGCAGGGCATCGGACGCAATCAGATACAGCGGGATCGCAGCGGCGGAGGGATCGGCGAAGAGAGCGGACATAGGGCTGGGCCTTTCGTGCGTGATAGTCGCGCGCAGCCTAGACGTATCCTGTGGCGCTGCAAGCCCGTCAAAGGGTCACATCCTGCGTGTCCCAGATTGCGGTCAGCGACCGTTCGCCGATGCGGATCAGCCGCGTTAGCGTCGCCCCGATCGCGACGTGACTGTTCTGGTCGATCGCGCAGATCACATCCCCCGCGACGTTTGCCAGCTTTTGCAGCCCCACCTGTTCGGCAATCGCGATCAGCGATCGGCAGTTTTTACGCAGCTCAAGCCAGTTGGATGCCTGATATAGACGGTCGCAGTGGGACATGCGCAGGGCCAATTCCTCCATCGCGCGACAGACGACATCTTCGGCCCCTGATTCACCCAGTTGGTCATACAGGATACCCAGACGTTCCTGATCTACGCGGACTTGTTCGACTGGCCGCATTTGCAATACATACATTAGAGTCACCTCATCATTACGCCCCCACAGCGCATCTGCACTATGTCGGCCAATTGATGTCCAATTCGTTTACGGCCGTGTGCGTTTTCGCTCGAATACGATGCGAATTCAGAGTATTTTGGCTAAAATTTAGTAAAGGCGAGACAGAGATGGATAACGCGAAACCGCTCCCGAATTATCTGGTTCAACGGTATCACGGATGGAAAGCAACCAGTTACGCTGAAAACGAGGCATGGTACCGCCGTTTGGCCACCGACGGGCAGCATCCTCGTGCGATGATCATTTCGTGCTGCGATAGCCGCGTGCATGTAACATCGATCTTTGGGGCGGATCAGGGTGAATTCTTTATTCACCGTAATATCGCCAACTTGGTGCCACCTTACCAGCCTGACGGGCAGCAGCACGGGACGTCGGCCGCGGTTGAATATGCGGTTCAGGCGTTGAAAGTCGCGCATGTTATCGTGCTCGGTCACTCCAGCTGTGGCGGTGTGCAGGGCTGTCTGGACATGTGCAAAGGCAACGCGCCAGCGCTGGATGCCAAAGACAGCTTCGTCGGTCGGTGGATGGATATCCTGCGCCCGAAATACGATGCGGTGTCGGACATCGAAGACCCGAAAGAGCAGGCACGCCAGCTTGAGAAACATGCTGTTATGACCTCTCTTGAGAACCTGATGACGTTCCCCTTTGTGGCGCAGCAGGTCAAAGCGGGCGAGCTGACGTTGCATGGCCTGTGGCACAACATCGGCGAGGGCGGGCTTGAGTGCTATAGCGCCGATAAAGAGATGTTCCGGCCCGTATAATGGGCTGGTCTGACAGGGACGGTTCCGGCGGCACCTGCGCGTGATCGTTCCTGCGCTTTTGCTGACCGTGTCGATTATTGGTACGGTCATCGCGACCTCCCAGCCGGTTTGGGGGGATCTGGTTTTGCTGGCGGGGCCTTGTGCCATCGCCAGCGCCATCTTGCTCCTGCGCGAGGCGCGGGTCTGGCTGGCGGGGCAATCCCGGCGCAGTGCCCGTGGGGCGGTGGTGATTGACGGATCAAACGTCATGTACTGGTGGGGTGGTACGCCGCTGATCACGCCCGTGCAGGACGTGGTGCGGACCCTGAAAGACCTTGGCTTCAAGACAGGCGTGGTCTTTGATGCCAACGCAGGGCATCTGTTGACGAACGCTTACAAAGATGATGCGGCGCTGGCGGCGATGCTGAAGCTGCCGGTGGATCAGGTGATGGTCGTGCCAAGCGGATCGCCGGCCGATCCCTTTATCCTGACCGCCGCCCGCGAGATGGGGGCGGTTGTCGTGAGCAATGACCGCTACCGTGACTGGGCCGATGACTTTCCCGAGGTGCTGCGACGCGGACATCTGATCAAGGGCGGATACCGGCAACAAGAGCTGTGGTTCGACTTTGCCACGCTGTCAGACGAACAGAGCGCCGCCTGATGGCCAAAGCGCCCGCGGCAGCGTTGATCTGAACATGCCGGACATGAAAAAGGCCAGCGCATCGCACTGGCCTTTCCCGACATAAAGATCAGGGGGCGCTTAGCCTTTTTTCAACACTTCGCGGCCCAGCAGTTCCGCGATCTGCACGGCGTTCAATGCGGCACCCTTGCGCAGGTTGTCGCTGACACACCACAGGTTCAGACCGTTGTCGATCGTGCTGTCCTGACGGATGCGGCTGATGAAGGTTGCGAAATCGCCCGCACATTCAACGGGGGTGACATAGCCACCGTCTTCGCGCTTATCGATCACCATGATACCGGGGGCTTCGCGCAGGATGTCGCGGGCCTCGTTCTCGTCCAGATGCTCTTCGAACTCGATGTTGATCGATTCGGCGTGGCCCACGAAGACCGGAACGCGGACACAGGTCGCTGTGACCTTGATTTTGGGATCGACGATTTTCTTCGTCTCTACCATCATCTTCCACTCTTCTTTCGTGTCACCGCTATCCATGAAGACGTCGATATGCGGGATCACGTTAAAGGCGATCTGTTTGGTGAATTTCTTCGCGGGCTTGTCGTCGGTGGGGTTGTAGATCGATTTGGTCTGGTCCCACAGTTCGTCCATGCCGTCTTTGCCCGAACCGGACACCGACTGGTAGGTCGACACGACAACACGTTTGATCGTGGCGCGGTCGTGCAGCGGCTTGAGCGCGACAACCATCTGCGCGGTCGAGCAATTCGGGTTCGCGATGATGTTTTTCTTGGAATAATCGTGGATCGCGTCGGCGTTCACCTCTGGCACGATCAGCGGGATATCGGGATCGTAGCGGTACAGCGACGAGTTATCGATGACCACGCAACCGGCCTTGGCGGCCTTGGGCGCGTATTTTTTGGTCGCTTCCGAACCGACGGCGAACAACGCCATATCCCAGCCCGTGAAGTCGAACGTATCCAAGTCTTTCGTCTTGAGCGTCTTGTCGCCAAAGCTGACTTCGGATCCCATAGACTTGCGCGAGGCAAGTGCCACGATTTCGTCTACAGGGAAGTGGCGCTCGGCCAGAATGTTCAGCATTTCACGGCCCACATTGCCTGTGGCACCCGCGATGACGACGCGATAACCCATCTTAAAACTCCAATACTAAAATGTGATGGTGCGGGCCTCTTATACCGCTTGGGCCCGCGGGGGAAGGGGGCGCGGCCTATTCGCCTGCATCGCGGGAAAACAGGTAGACGAACAGACCCGCTGCCATGAGCGCGGCAAACAGGGTGAAAATCATCACATAGGGGGCCTGCGCGGTGACGGCGGGCTGGCTGGCCGCATAGACGCGCCCCGAAAGGAACTGCGCCACGCCAACGCCCCCAATGCTGCACAGGTTCAACAGGGTCATGCCCCGCCCGACCAGCTGCGGCGGCATAAAGCTGCGGCCGTGGGCAATGATCACCGCATAGGTCGCGCCAAAGAAACCGACAGCGGCCATCAGCGCGGTGGCAAGAATGATGCCGCTGTCGGGGAAAAGCGTAAGCGCCACCAAGGCCGCGAGGTTCAGCGCCGTGCCCCCTACAATCACCCATTTCGTGCTGCCGATCACGCGGTCCAGCGGGCCATAGGCGAGGCTGCCTGCCACCATCGCGATGCCCATCAATAGGGTCGCCCAGCCGATCTGGTGAGCGTTCGCGGCAAAGACATCCTCGAAATAGGGACCGATCCAGAGCCCGCGCAACGCGCCGACCTGGGCGTAGCTGACGCTCATGATGGGAAAGATGAACCACAGCGCCTTGATCTTGAACACGCCAAGGAGGCTGCCGCGTTGCTCCCCTTCGGGGGTGGCGGGGTCGCGCACGACGCTCCAGATGCCAATCGCCGTCAGCGTGGTGATGGAGCAAAGCCCCCAAAGCGACGCGCGCCAGCCGATCGTTTCCGCCGCAATCGCCATCGGATAGGATGCGACGAGATTGCCAAGCGTGCCGATGCCCACCATGATAGAGGCGAGCACGACAAAGCGGCTTGGTGCGAATTCACGCGCAAAGATATAATAGGCTCCCATCAACACCGGCGCACAGCCGATCCCGATCAGGACCATCGCCAGATTGATGTGCAGCGGCTGCGTCGCCACCGCGAACAATGCCGCCCCGCCGCCTCCGCCCACCAGCAGCAAGCTGGCCGCCGTGCGCCGCGGCCCGACTGTATCCAGCGCCCATCCCACAGGCAGTTGCATCGCCGCAAAGGAGAAGAACCACAGCCCCGACGCAAAGGCGAGGTCTTCGGGCGTGGCCCCCAGATCAACCCGCAGTGACGGGCTGAGCACGGCGAGAAAGGCACGGAAAAACTGGCTGAGCACATAGCCCAGCCCCAACAAAGCTACCCCGCGCGTCATGTCAGTGTGTCACGCCATTTTCCCGCAAGCGCTTGCGCCGCGTGGCTGAGCAGCAGAACATCCGCCCCGACCGCAACAAACTGCGCCCCGGCCTCAAGCGCGTCGCGGGTCATGTCGTCGTGGGTCGACAGGATGCCCGGCGCCTTGCCCGCCGCGTGGATCTTGTGCAGCGCGGTCATGATCGCGTCTTGTACATCGGGGTGAAGCGCATTGCCCATATACCCCATATCAGCCGCCAGATCCGCAGGGCCGATGAACACGCCGTCGATCCCGTCGACCGCGAGGATCGCATTCAGGTTCTCAAGGCCCTTCACGCTTTCGACCTGCACCAGCAGGCAGATCTCATCATCCGCCGTGGTGCCGTAATCCGCGATCTGCGAGAAACGCGCGGCACGGGTCAGCGCATAGCCGACGCCGCGGTCGCCGTGAGGCGGATAGGTGACATCGCGCACCAGTTGGCGGGCCTGATCGGCGTTATCCACCATAGGCACCAGCAGGGTCTGCGCCCCCGCATCCAGCATCTGTTTGATCAGATAGGTCTCCCCCACGGGGACGCGCACGACGGGATGGCTGTCAGAGGCTTCAAGCACCTGAAGCTGCGCCATGATAGAGCGCAGGTCGTTCGGCGCGTGTTCCCCGTCAATGACCAGCCAGTCAAAACCGGCGGTCCCCATCAGTTCGGCGCTATAGGTGTCCCCAAGACCCAACCAGCAGCCAAAGACGGTATCGCCTTGTTTCAAAGCCTGTTTGAACGCGTTGAAGGGGGCTGGCATGGGCATGATCCTTGGTGCTGTTTCGGCGTACCCTAGGGTCAAGCATCACGGAGTGTCCAGAGGGCGCGCTGCCCCCGTCGCGCAGGCGTTCGCTTAACCCGCCGCCATGTCGGCAACAGTGGGCAGCGGGGCGACGGCGCCGTAGCCCTGGACAGACAGCGCAGAGGCCGCGACGGCGTAGCGGCATGCGGCTTCGGGGGTGTCACCTTTTGACAGGTGGGTCAGGAAGGCCCCGTCGAAACAGTCTCCGGCACCTGTGGCGTCGACGGCTGTGACCCGAACACCGGGGATATGCGTTATCGTCCCGGCGTGCCCCAGAAGCGCGCCGTCCTCTCCGAGGGTCAGGGCAACTACGTCCGGCCCCATTTTGTGAAATGCCCGCACGATGTCTTCGGGGGTGTCCAGACCCGTAATCTGGCGCGCGTCATCCAGACCCGGCAGCGCGATATCCGCCAGCCCGAGCGCTTGGGTAATCACGGAACGGGCTTGCTCAAGGGGCCAGAGCGCCAGCCGCAAGTTCGGATCGAAAGACACCTGCCGTCCGGCCGCCCGTGCGATACGCATCGCCTCCAGACCGGCATCGCGCGCGCTGGCACTGATCGCCAGAGTGATGCCCGACAGATGGGTGAACCGGGCGCTCTCTATGGCCTCAACAGGCAAGCTGTCTGCGGTCATTCTGCTGGCAGCAGATCCTGCGCGACGATATTCGAACCGGTGCCCATCTGACCCGTGGCGCACGAAGTAGAGCCCCGTCGGGGCTGATGCGTCCGTCGCAACGCAGGACGCGTCGACGCCCTCGCGGCTCCAAAGATTGCGAAGCTCTTGCCCGAAACCGTCGTCGCCCAAGCGCGTTGCGATGGCGCTGCGCGCGCCGAGGCGGGCAGCGCCAATGGCGACGTTTGACACGTCACCACCGAACCCCTGATGCCACTGCGTCCCGTCGATCTGGTTGAACTCGACCAGCGGTTCGCCGATGCAGATAATATCCAAGTCGCGCATGGGTCAGTGGTTGTTGCGCGGCAGGCCGCGGCTGGTGATGTCGCGGTATTCGGTAGCACCTTCAAAGACCATACCTTCGGAGAAGGGGCGTACTTTCTCGCGGAAGATCTCTTGCCAGGGGGATTGGCTTTCCGGCTGCGCATAGCCCCCCGCAGCGTCAAGGGCCGCGCGGCGCGCGGCAAGCTCGGTTTCGTCCAGCAGCACATCAACGCGGCGCTGTTTCAGGTCGATGCGGATGGGATCGCCGTCTTGCAACAGCGCAAGCCCGCCACCATCCGCAGCTTCGGGCGACGCGTTAAGGATCGACGCCGAGCCAGAGGTGCCCGACTGCCGCCCGTCGCCGATACATGGCAGTGCGCGGACGCCCTGTTTGATCAGATAGCTTGGCGGGCGCATGTTCACCACCTCGGCCCCGCCGGGATAGCCCTTGGGCCCTGCGCCACGCATCACCAGAACACTGTCGTCGGTCAGCCCCAACGCGGGGTCATCGATGCGGGCGTGAAAGTCTTCTGGCCCGTCGAATACCGTGACACGGCCTTCAAAAGCCTCTTGTGCGTTCGAGAAATAGCGCGCCCGAAAGCCCGCGTCGATGGCAGAGGTTTTCATCAAGGCGCTGTCGAACAGGTTGCCGCGCATGTTCAGGAAACCCGCATTGGGTTTCAACGGTGACGCCGCGCGGCGGATCACATCCTCATCAAGGATCGGCGTGTCGGTGTAGAGTTCGGCGATCGTTTGACCGGTCACAGTCAGCGCATCGGGATGTGGCAAAAGCCCGGCCCGCAACAATTCACCGATCACAGCGGCTGTGCCCCCCGCGCGGTGGAAGTCTTCGCCCAGATAGGTGCCGACCGGCTGCATATTGACGAGGAGTGGCACGGCGTGGCCGAATTCTTCCCAATCTCCGTTGCTCAGCGCGATGCCAAGATGCGCGGCGATGGCATTGAGGTGGATCGGCGCATTTGTTGAACCGCCAAGCGCGGAGTTGACGACAATGGCATTCTCGAAGGCTTCGCGCGTCATGATCTGGGCCGGGCGCAGGTCTGCATGGACCATATCAACGATCCGTTTTCCCGTATGATAGGCTGCTTGCCCGCGTTCGCGGTAAGGTGCGGGGATAGAGGCAACGCCGGGCAGCTGCATGCCCAAAGCCTCTGACAGGGAGTTCATCGTCGACGCGGTGCCCATCGTGTTGCAGAACCCGACCGAGGGGGCGGAAGAGGCCGCGATCTCGAGGAATTCTTCGGCGTCGATTGTGCCGGCCGCCAGTTCTTGCCGCGCTTGCCAGATCACCGATCCCGATCCTGCGCGTTCGCCCCGGTGCCAGCCGTTCAGCATCGGTCCGACAGAGAAGGCCAGGGCGGGCATGCCCACCGTCGCCGCTGCCATCAGCAGCGCCGGCGTGGTTTTGTCACAGCCAATGGTCAGCACGACGCCGTCGATCGGATAGCCATACAGGCTTTCGACGAGGCTAAGATAGGCGAGGTTACGGTCCAGCATCGCGGTCGGACGCTTACCGGTTTCCTGGATAGGATGCACCGGAATTTCCATCGGGATGCCTCCGGCGGCGATGATCCCGTCGCGGGTCCGTTTGGCCAGCTCGATATGGTGGCGGTTGCAAGGGCTCAGGTCGCTGCCGGTCTGCGCGATCCCGATCACCGGCTTGCCTGACCGCAGTTCTTCAAGCGTGAGCCCGTAGTTCAGGTAGCGTTCAATATAGAGCGCGGTCATCTCCGGATCGTCGAGATTGTCGAACCACTTACGGGAGCGCAGAGATTTGGTGTCGGTCATAATTCGTCTTTCAGCGGCCGGTCACGCCGGGGAAGGCAATGAGAATAGCGAGCGCGAGGATTTGAAGGGCAATGAAGGGCAGGAGAGAGCGAAAGATCTCTCCCAAAGAGATATCGGGTGGTGTCACCGACTTGAGATAGAAGGCGGCGGGACCAAAGGGCGGCGACAGGAAGCTGACCTGCATGTTCATGGCGAAGACCACACCGAACCACACAGGATCAAGACCAAGATCGCGAATGATCGGGACAAAGATCGGCATGGTCAGCAGCGCAATCCCTACCCAGTCCAGAAACATCCCAAGGACAAAGAGGATCGCCATCATGAACAAGACAATCACGGTTGGATTGTCGGACACGCCGGTGATCAGGTTAGAGACAAAGGTGATGCCGCCCATCAGGTTAAAGACCCCGACCAGTGCCGAGGCACCGATCCCGATCCAGACGATCATCCCGACGGTCGCGAGGGTCCGCTTGGCCGCGCCCACCATCAGCTCTGTGGTGAATTCGCCGCGGATCATCGTGGACAGGGTCACGCCGATCACCCCGATGGCAGAGGCTTCGGTGACCGAGGCAATGCCGCCATAGATCGACCCCAGCACAAAGATCACCACCATGATTGGCAAGATCAACCCTTTGAGCAGACGCATCTTCTCGGCTGTCGAGGTCTCGTCCGGTTCCGGGATCGGGGCGATGTCGGGGTTCATATAGGCCCGCACCAGCACGTAGATGATATAGAAGCTTGCCAGCATCAGACCGGGCAGGAAGGACGCGGTGAACAGATCCCCGATAGAGACGGACGCCGTCAGACCATAGATGATCAACACGATGGACGGGGGCACCATTGTCCCCAAGGCCCCGCCCGCGCAGCAGACGCCGATGGCGAGACGCCGGTCATAGCCAAGCCGCAACATCTGGGGTAGCGCCAGCAGACCCAGTAGCACCACCTCGCCCCCGATGATGCCGGACATGGCGGCCAGTACCACGGCGACCAGCAAAGTCTGGATCGCGATGCCGCCCCGCAGACGGCCACCGACCACGCGCATGGCGTCGAACAGATCGCGTGCAATGCCCGACCGATCAAGGATCGCGGCCATCAATACGAACATCGGTACGGACACGAAGACGAAGGAATTGACGAAGCTGAAGATGCGGCTGGTGATCAACGGCACGGCCATTGGCCCGAACCAGCCAAGCGCAAAGATCAGCGCCACGAGCAGGGTCACGAAAGCCAGTGGCATGCCGGTGATCAGCAGCAGGAACAAGGTGACGAACATCGCCCCTGTCGCCACTTCGATCCCCATGGCCTTAAAGTCGAACAGCGCTGTGAGAAGGTCCATCACCGGTCCTGTTTTGTCATGTAGTTCCAAGCAAGCACAGCGAACTGCACGGCCATGACCACGAGAATTGTAAAGAGAAAGATTTTAAGCATCCCCGGCGTGGGCGGATCCCATGCGCTGCCGCTGCTTTCCAGCCGGATCGCACCGGTTGGCGTCCAGACCGCACGCACAAGGCTTTGCCATGCGGCCCAGCCGAAGAAGGCCGTCGCCACGAGGCAGACCAGCGAAATCACCACATTGAAAATGCGCCGCCACGGGGCTGACAGGTAGTCATAGATCAGGACCACACGGATATGCGCATCCCGCGATACCACATAGAGCCCACCGTAAACAAAGGCGGTGGCGTTTAGAAAGATCACCGTCTCATGCGCCCAGATCGTGGGGGCGTCAAAGACATAGCGCAAGACCACCTCGATCCCGAGGATCGCGGCAGAGGCGAGGATCGCAAAGGCAAAAAGGATGCCGATCCGGTCGATGCCGCGCCCTAGCAGCCCGGCCTCCGGGATCGCCCCCTTGGGTGCGTCAATATCCACTGGTGCGCTGGCCGCGACGTTGGGATCTGTCCTGTCTTGCATGTGCCCCTCCCGAGCGTTCACCCCTCCGGTCTGTCCGGAAGGGTGCTGGTGCTTCGGCGCTTATTTCAGCAGCCCGTTTTCTTCGAGATAGGCGGTCAGCGTGTCATAGACCTTGCGCGATGCGTCGGATGCTTCGGCCGCCTTCTCCCATTCGGTCTTGGCGAAGGCGCGGAATTTCGCACGCTCTTCATCGGACCAATTGTGCACGGTGATATCGGTGTTGGCTTCGGCTTCTTTCACCGCGGCCATGTCACGTTCGGCCAAGGTCGACACCTGGAGCTGCCGGAAGTCTTTTACGGACTCCACCAAGGCGCTTTGGATATCCTCGGGCATCGAATCCCATACACCTTTGTTGATCGACACCTCGACCAGCGGCATGGAGTGGAAGCCGGGATATACCGGATGGTTCGCCACGTCATGCATGCCCTGCGCGTGGTTGGTCGAGAAGACGGTATAATCCGCCGCGTCGATCACGCCCTTGTCAAGCGAGGTGAACACCTCGGAGCCAGGCAGGTTGACCGGAGACGCGCCCGCCGCGGCAAAGACTTTCTGCACCATGCCTTCGGGGGCGCGCATTTTCAGCCCCTTCAGATCGTCCACACCGTCCAGCGGCACCTTCGACAAAAACGCCTCGAGGCCGGGGGTCGTCGCGCCGATGAAATGCAAACCGTAGGGTTCAAGCATTTCGTTCATCAGCTCATTGCCGCCGCCGTTCTCCATAAAGTCGAACATCTGCTGCGGGTCTGACCATGCCCCGACCGGATTGGCAATCAGACCAAACGCCGGCTCTTTCCCTGCGAAATAAGAGGTATCGGTGACGTGGCCATCAATAATGCCAGCCGCCACGGCATCCTGAGATTCAGTATGGGCGACGATTGTTTCAACGGGCAGCAGATCGACCTCGACGCGGCCGTCGGTTTTGGCGGCGACGTCTTTGGCCCATTCTTGCTGAAGCAAGAAGTTGGCGTTGCCTGCCGGATCAGATGACTGGAACTTGAGCGAAAAATCTTGTGCAGCAGCGGCACCGGCCAGCCCGGCGCTGACAAGTGCGGTTGCGGCCAGAAGCCTAGCGGTAAAGCGCATGTGTTTATCCTCCCTAAAAAGTCGTGACCGTAAACGGTGACGATGGGCGGACGCTAATGACAGCGCTGTCATCTGTCAACTATTCACAAGGACCTGCGCACGTGATAGGTTTCATCACATGGAAAAGAACACTAAATACAAGCGGGTTACGTTGAATGAAGTCGCGGCAGAAGCCGGTGTCAGCGCTATCACGGTATCGCGGACGATTCGTGCCCCCGACATGGTCTCGGCTGGTGTGCGAAAGAAGGTTCAGGCTGCGATCGAACTGCTTGGGTATGTACCGGATCAAGCCGCTTCGGCGCTTGCGTCCGAGCGGACAAATGTGGTGGGTCTGCTGGTCCCATCGCTGACCAACGCGGTGTTTTCTGACGTCTTGCGCGGTGTTTACGATGTGATCGACGGGTCGGGCCTATCGGTGCAAATCGGTAATTTCCGCTATAGCCCCAGCAAGGAAGAAAACCTTTTGCGTACCTTCCTGCGTCAGCGCCCTGCGGGGCTGATTGTGGCAGGGATCGACCAAACCGACGCAGCACGGACCCTGCTCAAGTCCGCCCCCTGTCCCGTTGTGCAGATTATGGACGTGTCGGACTCTCCGATTGATCTCATGATCGGGTTCTCGCACTACGATGGTGCGGTCGAAGGCACGCGGCACTTGATCGATGCGGGGTACAAAAAGCCCGGATTTCTGGGCGCGCGAATGGACCCGCGCTCGCAGGCGCGGCTTGCGGGTTTCACAGCCGAAGCGCAGGCGCGCGGCGTGTATGATCCAACCCGCGTGATCACGACGACCCACCCGTCCTCGGTGGGTATGGGCGGGCAACTGCTGAGCGATCTTCTTGCGCAAGCGCCAGACACCGATGCTGTGTTCTGCAATAATGACGACCTCGCCGCCGGCGCGCTGTTCGAGGCCGAACGCCGTCGCATCAACGTCCCCAACGATCTGGGTATCTGCGGCTTCAACGACCTTGAAATGTCGCGGCACCTGAACCCGGGCATTACCTCTGTCGCGACGCCGCGCTATGAGGTCGGCGCAGGGGCAATGACCCTGCTTCGGGACGCAATCGCTGACCGCGCGGCCATCCAAACGCCGCATATCCGGCTCGGCGTGGAGCTGATAAAGCGCGGATCGACAAGGCGGGGATACCCTCGTTAATAGCACGAGGTCGGGCAGAGGGGGCGCTGCCCCCGTCGCGCAGGCGCGACTCCCCCGGAGTTTTCAGGGCAAAATGAAGCGGTCAGATGACCTTGATCACGTCTTTGTCGATGGCCAGCATATAGCCGCGCCGCGCGATATTCTTGACCAGCAGTTCCGACACGATCTGGTTGCCCAATGTATCGCGCAGACGTTTGATGCGCGTGGCCCCTGCTGCTTCGTCGCAGTCAGCGGCGGTCCGGCCCGAGATCATGCCCTCGATCTCGGAGCCTGAGAGCACGTCGTCATCCATGCGCGCTTCGGCAAGGACCGACATCGTTTCCATCGCGGCGGCGGTCAGTTTGAAGCCGAGGTTGTTGAGATAGACGGTGTTTTCCTCGCGGCTGATCAGGAGCGAGTTTACTTGTATCCCCACCCGTTCGATCTGCGCCATGCGGCGGTTGAAGCCCACGAGCATGATCAGGAACACCAGCGCCGCGACCAGCATGGCCGTCGCAAAGACCAGCAGCACGATGATCACGATCCGGTAGCTCGACAGGGTTTCGGAAAACGCGGTGCCCGATTGTGCGAGAATTTCAAGCAGTTTGATTTCGGCTTGAGTCGTCAGGTCGTCGTTCTCGACAAAGATGCGTTCGACTTGCGCGTTAAAGGCATTGGCGTCGGGCAGGGCCCATAGCAACAGCCCTGCGCCGATCAGAATGATCGCCACGACGGCCGCGATACCACCGCCGACAAAACGCCCGCCCGTGCGGCGCATCTCAGAAGCGGAGGAAATTTGGTCCGGCACTCGCTTTCCTTTGGTTTAGGCCATCCTTGCCAAAGACAGAGACGATCGTCAGCAACGTCCAGCCATTTGCAGCCAGCCGGTCCGTCAATTGGGCCTGCGCCGAGGCACGGCTGCAATCACCGGATACCTGCGCCACACCATAATGCAGGCGCAAGGGGTTTTCCTGCTTTGCCTTGTAATCGGCAAAACATTCCGCCGCTTGGGCAGAGGGGGCGGAGAGGGCCAGAAGCCCCGCAGCAGCCAGGGAAAGGAGGATGTGTTTCATGACGATCAGACTGCGCCTATCCGGGCGGATATTCAATATCCATTGGGTCTGTACCGCTTTGTTATTCGATAACAGGGGGGTGTTATTGCCTGTCTGAGGGGGGGCGGCCAGTTTGATCCCACGGCCTCGCTCTTGATGGCTTTGCATGGGGTGCTTCCCATGTTGCCCCCAACCGAAAGGATCAGACAATGCGCTTTACATTGCACCATAAATTCATCGCCTCGATTGCAGCCGCAGCCGTCGCTATCACCGCCTTTACCGCTGCCCCCGCCGCCGCGGGCGACCGCAACAGGGATTTGGCGAAAATCGCGGCCGGTATTCTGGGCGTGGCCATTGTCGGCAAGATCATTCACGACAAGAACAAGCGCGACGAAGAACGTGCCCGGCAGGAAGTATCAAAGCACCGCCATGCGCCAAACACTGTGTACCGCGCCCCACGCCCTCAACGGGCCGAGCGCGTGCCCGTCTACCGCGCGCCGCAATCGCGCCACCGGGTAGAGCCGCGTCCGCTGCCCAAGGGCTACAAGCGCAAGCAGCATCACACCCATGCCAATGCCAAGCTGCTGCCCAAACAGTGTTTCCAGAGCTTCGACACGCGTCGCGGTCAGGTGCTGATGTTCGGCCGCCGCTGTCTTGAGAATAATTTCCGTCATGCCAACCGTCTGCCGCAGCAATGCGCGCAGCAGATCCGGACCCATCGGGGCACCCGCTATGGATATGACGCCCGCTGCCTGCGCGGCGCGGGATACAGTTTGGCGCGCGGTTAATCTCAGCGTGCCAATACCGGGGGCATTTCGATGCTCTCGGGTGGGGAAGGGAGGGATGTTCGGGCATCCCTCCCTTTCTTATGTGCTGTGGATATCTTTAGCGATTGTGACATCGCGGTCTTCGCAAGGTCACAATTCGCTTGGGCGGGGCTTGAGCTTTGGCGCGGGTTGGGGTTTTCACGGGTCATGAAACCAGATTTTGAATTTGAACGGTCCGCCCATGCGCGCGGCTTTGAGCGAGTCGCCGGCGTGGACGAGGTGGGGCGCGGGCCCTTGGCGGGGCCGGTCACTGCTGCTGCCGTGGTGCTGGACCCGGATCGCATTCCCGAGGGATTGAACGATTCAAAAAAGCTGACCAAACCTGCGCGAGAACGCCTGTATGAAGAGCTTTTGCAGGTTGCGGATGTCAGCGTTGCCCATGCCTCGGTCGAAGAGATTGAAGAGCTCAACATCCTGAGGGCGAGCCACCTTGCCATGCTGCGCGCACTGGAGGGGCTGAAGTCCCCCGCCGATTATGCGTTGATCGACGGCAATATGATCCCGCGCGATCTGACCTTGCCTGCCAAAACCGTGATCAAGGGAGACGCTCGGTCGCAGTCGATTTCCGCGGCCTCAATTGCGGCTAAAATATGTCGAGATTGTGTCATGTTGTCCTTGGCGCAACAGCACCCCGGATATGGCTGGGAAACCAACATGGGATACGGGTCGAAAAAGCACATGGAGGCGTTGCAAAAAATTGGTGTGACCCCACACCATAGACGTTTGTTCAAACCCGTACACAACATGTTGTATCAAGATAAATAACTAACCACTTGATTCAAAAAAGAAATTGACCAGGAATCGTCTGTCGGGGCATCTTGTGGATAACCAAGAGCACACAATGTGCCGGGCAAGAGGCAGCTATTATGAAGACGATGACCAAGGGTGCGGCAGCACTCCCTTTAAACACGATCATTTCTGGCGACTGTATCGAAGCGATGAATGCGCTTCCGGCAGAGTCGGTGGACCTTATCTTTGCAGATCCCCCCTATAACCTGCAGTTGCGTGGCGACTTGCATCGTCCCGACAATTCAAAGGTGGATGCGGTCGATGATGCGTGGGACCAGTTTTCCAGCTTTGCCGTCTATGACAAGTTTACCCGCGAATGGCTGAAAGCCGCGCGGCGTCTGTTGAAACCCAATGGCGCGATCTGGGTCATTGGCAGCTATCACAATATTTTCCGCGTTGGTGCCGCCTTGCAGGATGCGGGTTTCTGGATCTTGAACGACGTGGTGTGGCGCAAGTCGAACCCGATGCCGAACTTTCGCGGCAAGCGCTTTACCAATGCGCATGAAACCATGATCTGGGCCGGCAAGGACGAGAATTCCAAATACACCTTCAACTACGAAGCGTTGAAAGCGCTGAACGAAGGTATCCAGATGCGTAGTGATTGGGTGCTGCCGATCTGCACCGGTCACGAACGTTTGAAAGACGAGATGGGCGATAAAGCGCATCCGACGCAAAAGCCCGAAAGCCTGTTGCACCGTATCCTTGTGGGGTCGACCAACCCCGGTGATGTCGTGCTTGATCCGTTCTTTGGCACAGGCACCACAGGTGCCGTTGCCAAGATGCTGGGCCGCGACTTTATCGGGATCGAACGGGAAGAGGCGTATCGCAAGGTTGCCGAAAAGCGGATCAAATCCGTGCGCAAGTTCGATAAGGAAGCGTTGCAGACCACCACCTCGAAACGCGCCGAGCCGCGCGTGCCGTTTGGCCAGCTGGTTGAACGTGGCATGCTGCGCCCGGGCGAAGAGCTTTATTCCCTGAACGGCCGGTATTCCGCCAAGGTTCGTGCCGATGGCACGCTTGTCGGGAACGAGGTCAAAGGATCGATCCACCAAGTCGGTGCGGCGTACGAGAAAGCGCCAAGCTGCAATGGTTGGACATATTGGTGCTACAAGAAAGACGGCAAACGCGTGCCGATCGATATCTTGCGCCAGCAGATCCGGGCGGAGATGGCCAACTAGGCCTCTCCCCACTTTCACACCCTATTTACGAACACCGCCGGTGTCCTTGCCGCCTCATGAGAAGGCGTGCCCATAAGGACACTCACCTTGGCCCCGCCTTTCATTGGCGGGGTCTTTTTCGTTTCAGGCGGTCTGGGGGGCGGCGATGTTCAGCGGGGATAGGGGGTCTTGCCTGCGTTATACTCGGCCCAGTCTGTGATCTCGGGGTAGTAGGTCCGGCGCCATTCCCGCACCCGCGGGTTCATCACACGCCGCCAGACCCAGGGCATCATCGCGGCCATTGTCATGACGGGGTAGCCATAGGGCAGCTGCGGCGCTTCTGCGTCGCCATAGGTTTGCAGCACGGGAAACCGCCGGTCGGGTTTGTAGTGGTGGTCGGAATGGCGTTGCAGATTGATCAGCAGCCAGTTGGACGCCATATGCGCCGCGTTCCACGAATGACGCGGCTGGACGTGTTCGTATTTGCCGTCACCCAGATGTTTGCGCGTCAGACCGTAGTGTTCTATGTAATTCACCAGCTCAAGCTGCCAGATCGCCACGCCCGCTTGCAGCAGGAACAGTCCCAGACCGACCCAACCGCCAAGGACCACGGCGAGGATCAGGCAGCCTGCTTGCAGCGCCCCATATTTGAAAAACGGGTTGCTCAGGTCGGTCCAGGGTTTGCCCTTGCGTGCTAGCATCGCTTTTTCGGCCTGAAAGCTGGACACCAGCGATTGCCGCAGGACGCGCGGGTAAAAGCGGTGGAACCCTTCGTTATAGCGTGCGGTCACCGGATCGCGCGGGGTGGCGACATAGCGGTGGTGCACCAGCAGATGTTCAGACCGGAAGTGCGAATACAGCACCATCGCCAGCAGTGCATCGGCCCAGAAGCGTTCGCGCCTATTGCGTTGGTGCATCAACTCGTGGGCGTAGTTGATCCCGATGGTGCCCGTCATGACGCCGACGCCGAAGAAGACGGCGGCTTTCTCCCAGCCGGACAGATGCGCGGCCTGTGGCACGTACCATAGCAACCCGAAGAGCGTGAGAAACTGCACCGGCATCCACGCGGTCGTGATCATGCGATACCAGAACAGGTCGCCGTCTGATGCGTCCGGATCGGCATTATCAAGGTTCAGCCCCACGATCGCGTCGATGATCGAAAACAGATACCATGTGACCAGCGGCATCAGGATCACGGTCCAGCCGCCGACGGTGGCTGAGACCCAGACCAGCGGGATCAGCGCAAAGGATAGGGCAAAAGGCAGCGCACGCCGGAACTGCGACAGCTGGTCGGTGCTTATGTTTGTGGTGGGCGAGGTCATGCTGCACGGCCTTTTCGGGTTATCTGGCCCAAGGGGTCGGGCACAGCTTTGGCTGCGACAAACTATGCCGCGCCGCCGCTAACGTAGCAAGTCATAGGCTTTGCGCATCACCGTGGGCAGGTCCGACGGGCGGAAATCATCCCGCACGACAAAGTGCCCGCGTGCTGGCTCCGTGTCATTCGGTAGGGGCGCGTGCATGACGGTCAGCATCAGGTGAAAATGCGTGAACGTGTGCCGCACCTCCCCTGCAAGGGGCTGCCAGTCGGCGGGGGCAGGCGGTGTGCCTGCGGGGCGCGGGCCGTCTGCCTCGATCCAGTCCGTGCCGGGCCAACCGAGCATACCGCCCAGCAACCCTTTGTCGGGGCGCGTCTCAAGCAGCCAGGCACCATCCGCGCGCTGCCCCAGATAGACCGTGCCATGCCGGATCGGCTTCGGCTTCTTCGGGGTCTTCTTGGGCAGTTCGGCCGCCGTGCCATTGCGGCGGGCAAGGCAGGGATCGCGCCAAGGACAAATGCCGCAGGCCGGGGATTTGGGGGTGCAGATCGTGGCCCCCAGATCCATCACCGCTTGGGCGTAATCTCCGGGGCGGGTGGTTGGGGTCAGCGCCTGAGCACGTGCCATGAGGTCGGGCTTGGCGGCGGGCAGTGGGGTGTGGATGTCATAGAGCCGCGCCATCACCCGTTCGACATTGCCATCCAGCACCGTGAACGGCAGATCAAACGCGATAGAGGATACGGCCGCAGCGGTATAGGGGCCAATCCCCGGCAGCTTCAGCAAGGCCGCGTGGTCGGCGGGGAAGTGGCCGTCATGATCGGCCACCACAGCGCTGGCGCATTTCAGCAGATTGCGGGCACGGGCGTAATAGCCCAGTCCGGCCCATTCTCCCATCACATCCGCATCCGCAGCCGCTGCCAGATCAGCGACCGTCGGCCAGCGCGCGGTGAACCGTTGGAAATAGTCGCGCACGGTTGCGACGGTGGTTTGTTGCAGCATCACCTCGCTTAGCCAGATGCGGTAGGGATCGGGGCGCACGCCCGCCGCCCGCGCCGCTGGCGGCACGCGCCAAGGCATCGCGCGCGCATGGACATCGTACCATTCCAGAAGGATCAGCGGGAGGTCGCCGGAGGGGTCGGTGTCACGCAATGTTTATAACCTTTTCGGTTGGGTATGGCTGGTGATACGAGGCGGGATCGCTATGTTGTGGCTAGTCATTCGGGAAAGATAGTCATGGCGCCACGGCGTACCAGTACAAAAGGGTTCAAAAGGACGGATAGCCTGCTTTCGGCCAAGATCCGTCAGGCGAGCGAGACTCGCGGCTTTGCCCAATCCCGTCTGTTGACCCAATGGGCCGAAATCGTCGGTCAGGACGTCGCGGCCATCTCGCGCCCTGTCGAGGTCAGCTATGGCCGGGGCGGTATGGGGGCAACGCTGACCTTGCTGACAACAGGGGCAAATGCGCCGATGCTGGAGATGCAGAAGGAACAGCTGCGCGCCAAGGTGAACGCCATCTACGGGTTCAACGCGATTGCGCGGGTGCGGGTGACCCAGACGGCTGCCACCGGCTTTGCCGAAGGCCAGGTCGCTTTTGCGCCGCAACCCAAGACCCATCCCGAACCGCCGAACGACCCCGTCTTGCAACAACGTGCTGCCGAAACCGTCAGCCCTGTCGCGAACGAGGCCCTGCGCGATGCACTTGCACGTCTGGGCGAGAACATATTGAACAAGACCAAACGCTGAAAAAGGAAATCACATGAAACCGACATTCCCCATCCTTGCGGCTGTTGCCGTAGCTGCCGCAGGTGGCTGGTACGCTTTCAGCGGTACAAATGCCGTGAACAGCACACCGATCAACCCGCTGGTCAGCGCGGCCAACGCGCAGTCCGCCGACACGGCAGAGGCCGATGCGCCTGCTGCAACCACCGAAATTCAGGACATGACATTGGGCAACCCCGATTCAGCGGTCCAGATCATCGAATACGCATCCTACACCTGCCCGCACTGCGCCGCCTTTGACCAAGGCCCGTTCCAGCAGCTCAAGGCGGATTACATCGACAACGACAAGATCGGCTTCACCTACCGCGAGGTCTATTTTGACCGCTACGGCCTTTGGGCGTCGATGGTGTCGCGCTGCGGTGGCGAGGACAAGTTCTTTGGCATTACCGACATGATCTATGCCGGTCAGTCCGAATGGGTCCGCGCCGGAGAGCCTGCCGCGATCGTCGAAGAGCTGCGCAAAATCGGCCGTCTGGCCGGGCTCGACAACGCTGAACTGGACGCCTGCCTGCAAGACGGTGAAAAAGCACAGTCGCTGGTCGCATGGTGGGAAGAAAACCAGAAGGCGGATGACATCAACAGCACGCCAAGCTTCATCATCAACGGCAAGAAATACTCCAACATGCCCTATGCCGAGATGAAAGAGATCATCGACGCAGCGCTGGAAGAATAATGGCGGCCCCGCTGGCAGGGCTCAAGGTTATTGAGCTGGCACGTATTCTGGCAGGCCCTTGGGCCGGTCAGACGCTTTCGGATCTCGGCTGCGAGGTGATCAAGGTCGAAAGCCCGGCGGGCGACGACACCCGCCAGTGGGGGCCTCCGTTCATTGAGCGCGGGGAAGATAAATCCGCGTCGTATTTCCATTCGGCCAACCGGGGCAAAGCCTCGGTTGTTGTCGATCTGACCACCGATGAAGGTCAGGCCAAGATGAAAGAGCTTTTGGCCGATGCCGACATCCTGATCGAGAATTTCAAAACCGGCGGGCTTGCCAAATACGGGATGGATTACGCCAGCCTGTCCAAGCAGTTCCCCAAGCTGATCTATTGTTCTATCACCGGTTTCGGGCAGGACGGCCCCTATGCGCATCGCGCGGGCTATGATTTCATCATCCAAGGCATGTCCGGCCTGATGTCGATCACCGGTGAACCCGACCGTCAGCCGCAGAAACACGGCATGGCGATCACCGATATCTTTACCGGCGTCTATGCCACCACGGCCATTCTGGCAGCGGTACACCAGCGCAGCCAGACCGGCGTGGGCCAGCATATTGATATGGCACTGCTGGATTGCGCTGTTGCGGTGACGGGCAATCAGGCGATGAACTATCTGACCACGGGCAATGCGCCAACGCGGATGGGCAACGCACACCCGAACCTCACCCCCTACGAGGTGTTCACATCCTCTGACGGGCATCTGATCATCGCCACGGGCAATGACGGGCAGTTCCAACGGCTGTGCCGGATGCTGGGGCTGGATGATATGGCAACCTCGGCAGACTATGCCAAGAACGCCGACCGCGTCGCCAACCGGCCCGAGATGATCCGCCGTCTGAACGGGGCTACCAGCCAACGCACCCGCGACGACCTGCTCGCCGCCTGCGAGGCAGAGGGCGTGCCAGCCGGGCCGATCAACGACATGGCCGATATGTTCGAAGACCCCCAAGTCATCGCGCGCGGCATGAAGGTCGAACTGGACGGGGTGCCGGGCATCCGGTCGCCGTTCAAATTCTCGGGCGCTGAACTGGCTTTGCATCGCGCCGCGCCAAAGCTGGGGCAGGACGACTAGCTTCGCCCCGACACGCTGCCGGAGCTTCGCTAGAAGCTCTGGCGGTTATGCCGGTTTCGGCAGTTGATCCAGCGCGGCAAACAGCGCGTTTTCAGGATCGAATTTCAGTCGCACAGGCAGGGTTATCACCTTCATTCTGAAAGACGCGGGCAGACGCACCGCGTCTTTTTCCGTTGTGACCAGCTGGGCGCCGCGCAGGGCGGCATCCGCCTCTAGCCGTCCCATCAGCGCAGGGTTCAGCGGCTGGTGATCCTCCAGCGCTTCGGCGTGGACAATCTCTGCCCCCAGATCGCGCAGGGTGGCAAAAAACTTCTCGGGGTGGCCGATCCCTGCAAATGCCAGCGCGCGGGTGTCGGACCAATCCATCCCCGTTTGCAGGGGGGCGAGTTCGGCGCGCACATGCGGCAGCCCGCCGGGCAAGGCGGTCGCGTCAAACTGCGCCTGATCTGCTGCGCCACCGATGGACAGCACGATATCCGCCCGCGCCAGACCCGTAGCAACGGGTTCGCGCAAGGGGCCCGCAGGCAGGCACAGCCCGTTGCCGAACCCCTTGGCCGCATCCACCACCACAATCGATAGGTCCTGATGCAGCGCGGGGTTCTGGAAGCCGTCGTCCATCACAATCACCGATGCCCCCGCTTCCGCCGCGGCCTGCGCCCCCGCTGCGCGATCCTGCGCAACCCAGACATCGGCAAAAGCGGCCAGCAGCAGCGGTTCATCCCCCACCTGCGCGGCACTGTGGCGCGACGGATCAACCTGCACCGGCCCCTTCAGCGTGCCGCCGTAACCGCGCGACACCACATGGGGCGTATGATACCTGTCGCGCAGGTGTTCGACGACAGCCATGACCGTTGGCGTCTTGCCCGTGCCCCCGGCGTTGATGTTGCCGACGCAGACCACCGGAATATCCAGACGCAGCGGCGTGCCCGCCGCCAGCCTGCC
>NZ_DGMH01000022.1:75651-102517 GCF_002388305.1 Sulfitobacter sp. UBA4523 | reverse complement strand
ACGCGCATAAAGCGCGCCCAGAGGTTGCAACAGGCGCGCGCGCCAATCGGGCGTGGGGCGGTGCCAAAAGGCGGGGGCGCGTTTCATGATGTGGCCTCTTGCTGGTCAAGCGTTTCTTGCACAAGGTCGATCACTTTGTCGGTGACGGCTGCACCGCGGCTGATCACATCCCACCCCGCCTGCGCCATCGTCGCTGCCTGATCTGGCGCGATCAGCCGGTTCACGGCGGTGCCAAGCGCTGTGGCATCATTCACGATCCGCGCGGCTCCTTCGGCAGCCAGCCGGGTATAAAGCGGCAGATACCGCCGGACTTTCGGCCCATAGAGCACAGCCGATCCCAGGGCCGCGGCCTCGAACGGATCACAGCCACCGCTGCCGTTGATCAGGGAGTTGCCCAGAAAGGACACAGGGGCCAGCCGGTAGAACAAGCCGATCTCTGCCGGATCGTCGGCGATC
Organism: Sulfitobacter sp. UBA4523; assembly: GCF_002388305.1. NCBI lineage: Bacteria > Pseudomonadati > Pseudomonadota > Alphaproteobacteria > Rhodobacterales > Roseobacteraceae > Sulfitobacter > Sulfitobacter sp. UBA4523. The sequence goes on along the minus strand of NZ_DGMH01000022.1, from coordinate 102,061 downwards.
ATCACCTGGGTCGAGGCGTCGGGATAGCCCGCGTCGCCCCATCGCAGCACGCGAAAGTTCTGATCCTCCATCCGCTGCGCGAAAACATCGGCCTGCTTGGGGTCGGCGGGCGCGAGGATCAGCAACAGCCGGTGTGACAGGCGGAGCCCTTGGCGGTGCGCGGTGAGCACGGTGTTCAGCTCACCCTCGAGCACCTGATTGGCGAACCAGATCGGACGCCCCACGACCGCAGCCGACAGATCGGCCAGATCGGAATCCATACAAGGCAACACGCGGCCACCGGCCTGAAGGGCGGGGGTCAGCTCTATGTCCTTGCGGGCGAGCCCAAGCCGGACAAGCCGCTGCATCCCCGCCTCCGACCGCGTCATGATCGCCGAGAAATGCATCAGCAGATCGCGGGTCAGATCGCGCAGCCACCGGTCGCGCCGCCCGTCAAAGCCGTCGCTGTCGGCATCGATCAGGAACATCGGGCAGGCCTGTGTGGTCATCTCTGCAATCATATTCGGGTGCAAACGCCCCCATGCCCAGACACAGGCGTCGGGCTGCCAGTAATCGATAAAGTTTTTGGCAAGCGTCGGGTGGTCTTCGGGCAGGGTATCGATCAGCACGTCGGCTTCGCTACACGGCGGCAGGTCCACCGGCACCAAGGCTTGGGGAACGGTGATCAGAACACTCAGCCCCGGACGGCTCCGGCACAGACGAATGGCCAGATCCTGTATCGCGAACAAGCTGCCGGGTTCGGGGGCGTGGCACCAGACCAGCTCTCCGGTGGGGCGCTTGGCCACGGGGGTGAATGGCGGCACGCCCCCGCGACCGGTAAAGGCGCGATAGGCCGACAGCCCAAGCGACCGCGCCATAAGAGTTTACCCCAGCTCTTCGGTAGAGGAGGCCGCAGCCTCTTCGTCGCGCAGACGGTGCAGATGCGCGATGAAATACCGCATATGCGCATTATCGACCGTGCGCTGTGCCTCGTTTTTCCAGGCGTCATAGGCGCTGGCGTAGTTCGGAAAAATCCCGACGACATGGATGTCATCGACGTTTTTGAACGCGGTACCGGTGGGCGAAATCAGTTCGCCCCCAAAGACGAGGTGCAAGCGTTGGGTCATATCGCGGTCCTTTGTTTTCAAACAGATGGCCTTGGGGGCAATCTAAGGGGTGGCTTGGGTCTGGGCAAGGCCGCTTAGCAGCGCCGCATGGACGGCATCGCCCCCCGCGACGACACCGTTCAGGCGTGGATCGGGGTTGTTGAACCGCAGGGGTTGCCCTGTGCGGTCGGTGCATTGCCCGCCTGCTTCGGTGACAATCAGCGCCCCTGCGGCGATGTCCCATTCCCAGCTTTTGCGCAATGTGACCATGCCGTCAAAACGACCCTGACCCACCAGCCCCAGCCGATAGGCCAGCGACGGACGGTGCGCGCGTTTGAAGCCGGGGTCGCCCTTGGTCCAATGCTGCATTTCCATCACCGGTTTCGTGGCCAGCACGGTCGCCTCGGGCAATGTGGCGATGTCGGAGACAGAGATGCTTTGCCCGTTCAGGGTCGCACCGGCCCCCGCCGCCGCGGCATAGAGCCGGTCGAGCATGGGCAGGAACACCACCGCCGCCGTGATCCTCCCGTCGCGCGCAATGGCAAGGGAATGGGACCAGGTGTCGGACCCTTCGATAAAGCTGCGTGTGCCGTCAATCGGGTCGACGATGAACAGATCACGCTGCCCCAGCCGGCGCGTACCGTCGTCGCTTTCCTCGGACAGCCAGCCATAATCCGGGCGTGCCGCCGTCAGCGTCTGGTGCAGCATCGCGTTCACCGCAAGGTCAGCCTCGGTCACCGGACCGGCATCATCGGGCTTGTCCCAACGCTGCGCGGTCTTGCCGGTGAAAGAGGTCGCAATCTCGCCCGAGCGGCGTGCGGCCTCGATCAAAAGGGAGAGGTCATCAAGCGCCGGCAAGGGTCATTCCCGAGACAAGAAGCGACGGCACAACGCGGCTCAGATGCGCGCGCGCGTCATTGGCCGGTACAATCGATTGCAGCATATCACGCAGATTGCCCGCGATGGTACATTCGTTGATCGCGTGGGTGATCTCGCCGTTTTCGATCCACAGACCGGACGCCCCACGAGAGTAGTCGCCGGTGTTGGGGTTGATGGTCGACCCGATCATCGACGTGACCAAAAGACCTGTGCCCATATCACGGATCAGGTCCGCGCGGGTGGCATTGCCCTGGGACAGCGCGATATTCCATGTGGCCGGACCGGGGTTCGATCCGGTGCCGCGTGCGGCATTGCCGGTCGGGGTTAGCCCCAGCTTGCGCGCGGTGGCCAGATCAAGGGTCCACCCCTGCAACATCCCGTCGTCCACGACGGTGCGGCGCGACGTGGGCAGCCCTTCGCCATCGAACGGGCGCGAACCTGCGACGCGGGGGCGAAACGGGTCTTCGATCAGGGATATGCCCTTTGGCAACACCTGTTCGCCCATAGCGTCGCGCAGCCACGAGGCACCGCGTGCAATGGCCGTGCCGCTGATCGCAGACAGAAGGTGCCCGATCAGCGCCGAGGAAATGCGTTCGTCAAACAATACCGGATAGGCCCCCGTGGGCGGTTTGCGTGCACCCATGCGTTCAAGAACGCGCTCACCGGCTTTGGTCCCGATGTCTTCGGGGCTGCGCAGGTCGGTCTGGAAGATGCGGCTGTCGCCGTCATAGTCCCGCTCCATCCCTGTGCCGGTGCCGGCGATTGCAACGCAGGACAGCCCGCGGTCGGTACGGCGGTATCCGCCTTCGAACCCGTTGCTTGCCGCCATAAATACCTGTTGCGCGCCATAGCCCGCACCCGCGGACTGCACCTGACTGACACCTTTGACGGCCAGCCCTGCGGCCTCTGCGCGGGCGGCGTCATCCTGTAGCGCTTCGGGCGAAGGCTCGGGCGCGGGGTCGTAAAGCTCAAGCGCCTCGACATCCCAGTCCGTCGCCAGTTGGTCGGGATCGGCAAGGCCGATGTAGGGATCTTCGGGGGCCTCTTTCGCCATTGCCACCGCGCGGATCGCCATTTCCTCGATCGTGCGGTCCGATGTGTCGGAAGCAGAGACATTGGCAGAGCGTTGCCCGACAAAAACCCGTAGCCCGATATCGACGCCTTCGGCGCGTTCGGCCTGTTCCAGCACCCCGCCACGCACATCGACGTTCACCGACGTGCCGCGCACGGCCATCGCATCGGCACTATCCGCACCCGCTTGACGGGCGGCATGCAGCAACGACTTGGTCAGCGCCTCAATGGATTGCGACATGGGGGGATACTCCTTGAATGGGTGAAAGACTGCTAGCGCCCCTGCCGCAGCTGTGCAAGGGACGCCAGTCGCTGGAGGGCCGTGGCCGCGAAGGGTTACTTGATCCGCTGCCCATTGGCGAGGATTTGCCCGTCGCGGGTGAATTCGAGCTTGGATTTCAGCGTATCCTCCTCACCCTCGGCCGGGACGGCGAACATGCCCATCATCATACGCGCACCCATCGCCATCTGCGCAGGCAGCAAGCCCGAGGACACCAGCGTATCGATCAGGGTGTTCCCGCCCACCAGCTTGAGGTCAACAGCGCCCGACGGCTTGAGCGCCGTGGGGTCGTTCTCGTCATGCTCGAACGTGACCGCGCCATTGCCGGTCAGCTTGGCCCCCAGTGCATCCACGATCAGCGCATTCAGGTTCACGCTATCCAGCTGTGCTGGCACCTGTCCGGTCTCGGCCATTCTGGTCGCGGCCTCGGGGTCAAAGTAATCCATCAGCAGTCGCGCCTTGCCGGACACATCCAGCGACAGGTTGGCCGGATCGCGGGGCAGGGTCCCTTGCGGGTTGATCATGCCCCAGACCATATCCGACATGGTGAACCCTTCGAGGTTCAACCCAAGGGCCACGTCCTGCGCATCGTCGGTCTTGAGCACCGGCGCGCTTAGGTTGAACGCCGCATTATCAAGGCCGAAGGACAGAAGGAAAGGAAACTGCTGCGGCTGCACTGACAGCGCCATGCCTTGACGCGAACCGGCATAGCTCATGCCGTCGGCGCTGGTTTCAACCGTCAAACGCCCCCCTTCAGAGGCGACAGCGGCAGACATATTGCCATTCTCGGGATCTTCGATGTCGACCGTCATGGTGCTGTTGCCGCTGGTGAACGTGCCCGCGCCGGTCATACCTGCCCGCAGCATCGCGGCCATATCGCTGGCCTGCGCAATCCCCAGTGGCAAACGCCCGTCGCCGTCGAACGTCATATCCGTCGAGGTGCCGTTGATCGTCGCGATGGCGGGCTCTTCGGGGTCTTTGAACCGCATGTCAAAAGTCATCGACGCGATAGACCCGTCCTGCGCATAGGCGCGCATATCTTCCAGCACCGATTTGGAGGCGTATTCGACGTTGTTCAGCACGACGTTCAGCGACGCGTTGTCGGGGCCGAAGCTCTCGTCGCCCACCGTCATCTGATCCAGCGTCAAACCTAGAAGACCGGCAGCATAGGCGCTGCTCAGGTCGGTCGGCGTTCCGCTCACGCGCATGTCATGGCCGGTCTGGTTCACGATCAGCGCTGCGCGCACGCGGTCTTCATCCGGGTCGGTCGGGGTGATTTCGAACACCAAGGGCATTGCGTCAGGCATGACCACCGACACGGTGCCATCGTCGTTTTGCACAAGGCTCAATTGTTCAAGCGACATCGAGATCTGGCCCAGATCAGGCTCGCTCGTCAGATCAAAGCGGACATTGCTTACCGCGAGCGTATCCCCGGATACCTTTTCGGTGGCCGTCAGCGCATAGCCCATGCTTTGCATATGGTCCTGCCAGTCACGCCACACATCCTGCGGTGTCACATCCGCCAAAGCGCTGGACGAGGTGAAAAGAACAGAGAGGGCGGCACTGCCGAAGAGAGGGCGGATCATGAAAAATTCCTTTGTCGCAAATCGCGGGCGGCTATCCGGTGACAGCGCGGTTGCGCTAAAGGTAAGCGCCCGACGCCACCTTACAAGGCAAAGCGACCCGCGCCAATCTGCGATGTTCCGCCCGCGGGGGCGCTTTTGATTGGCGCTGGCCAATGTTGTTGCTAACGATGTCACCAAACGCCGTGTACGGCAGGCCCCGTGCGGGGCTTATTGATGACGAAGGGAATTATACGATGGATATGACAGGTAAAACCGTGATGATCACCGGTGCCAGCCGCGGGATCGGGGCCGAAGCGGCACGGGTTTTTGCAGACGCAGGGGCGAATGTCGTGCTGATGGCGCGGTCTCAGGATGCGATTGCCGATCTGGCGGGCGAAATCGGCAAGCAAGCCATCGCGATCCCCTGCAATGTGGCCCGTTTCGGCGAGATGTCCTCGGCGGTGGAAACGGTGCTGGGGGCCTTTGGCGGCGTCGATGTGCTGATCAATAACGCCGGTGTGATCGAACCGATCTCGCATCTTTCCGCGTCGGACCCTGACGAATGGTCGCAGGTCATCGATATCAACCTCAAGGGTGTCTACAACGGCATGCGCGCTGTCTTGCCCGTGATGAAAGACGCAGGCGGCGGGTCGATCCTGACCATCAGCTCGGGTGCCGCGCATCACGCCATCGAAGCCTGGAGCCACTATTGCGCGTCCAAAGCGGCGGTGAACATGATGGGCCGCTCGATCCACCTGGAGGAAGCCGCGAACGGGATCCGCGCCATCGGCCTGTCGCCGGGCACGGTCGCAACCCAGATGCAGCGCGAGATCAAGGCAAGCGGCATCAACCCCGTCAGCGAACTGGCATGGGAAGATCACATCCCCGCCGATTGGCCCGCGCGGGCCCTGTTGTGGATGTGCAGCGCCGAGGCCGACACATACTGTGGCGAGGAAATCTCGCTGCGCGACGAGGGCATCCGCAAAGCGATTGGTCTGGTATGATCGATTTCGACCGCGAAGGCCCTGTCTGGGTCGCGACGATCAACCGGCCGGACAAGGCGAATTCCCTCACCCACGAGATGCTGGTCGCCCTGGCCGAGTTCATGGAGGACGCCCAAGCCGCCCGCGCGGTGATCCTGACGGGTACTGGCAAAGTGTTCAGTGCTGGTGCCGATCTGGACGAGGCGCGCGCGGGGCTCGCTGTCTCTGACATATGGGAAAGGCTGTCGGGCGCGATTGCCGCGCTCCCGGGGCTAAGCATCTGCGCGCTGAACGGGACGCTGGCGGGGGGCGCTATGGGGATGGCGCTGGCCTGCGATCTGCGGATCTGCGTGCCCGGGGCCAAATTTTTCTATCCAGTGATGAAGCTGGGCTTCTTGCCGCAACCCAGCGACCCCGCACGTATGGCAGCCTTGATCGGCCCTGCGCGCAGCAAGCTTATTCTGATGGGCGGGCAGAAGATCACCGCCCAAGAGGCACTAACGTTCGGCTTGGTCGATCGTATTGTGCCAGCCGAGGAGCTTATGCAAAGCGCACGCGATATCGTCGCCGATACCGTTGCCGCCACGCCCGAAATTGCCACTGGAATCAAAGCGATGTGCGCCCCGCCCGAAACCCCTGCCGAGATGCCCTAGGTCAGACGGTTAGATGAACGGGACAAAGGGCACGCCGCAGCTTGCCAGCAGTGTGAGGCCCGAGATGATTAAAATGATGCGCATATTCTGCCCTTTTATTGGAATAAGCACGATCGTCGTGCATTTGGTTTAAGGTCAAGTTAATGGTGCCGCTGTAACTCACAGCTATATCCTTAACCCGAATGGAAGAGCACGTCATGACATCAGAAAATTTTCTCGCCCGCCGCGGGGTTGTCATCGGCGCGGGGCCTGCAGGGCTGATGGCGGCCGAAATGATGGCCGCGGCAGGCTTGGCGGTGACGGTCTGCGATCACAAGCCATCCGTCGGGCGCAAGCTGTTGATGGCGGGTAAATCGGGTCTCAATATTACCAAGGCCGAAGAACACGCCAAATTCCTGAACGCCTTTTCGACGGCAAAAGAACCGCTTGAACCCATTCTTAACAGTTTCGATGCTACGGCGGTGCAGGAATGGGCCAAGGGTTTGGGGCAAACCCTGTTTACCGGCTCTACCGGGCGGGTTTTCCCGACCGTGATGAAGGCGTCGCCGCTGCTGCGTGCGTGGCTGGCGCGGCTGGCCGATGCAGGCGTTGCGGTGAACACCCGTTGGCGTTGGACCGGATGGGAAGACGGCGCGCCGGTGTTCGATACGCCAGACGGCATGAAAGGCTTGCCGGCCGATGTCACTGTGCTGGCCATGGGCGGGGCAAGCTGGTCACGCTTGGGCTCCACCGGTGCCTGGGCTTTGCCGCTGCGCGACGCGGGCGTCGATATCGCGCCTTTTGCGCCTGCCAATGCAGGAATCGCGATGAACTGGTCGCCGCATATGGAGGCGCATTTCGGCGCGGCGTTGAAAGGGATCGGCTTGAAATCAGGCACCCACCGATCGCGGGGGGAGGCGGTGATTTCCGTCCGCGGATTGGAAGGCGGCGGGATCTACACCGTGTCGCGCGGGTTGCGTGAAGGGCATCCGCTGATGCTGGACCTGCTGCCGGATCAATCCCGCGAGGCGTTGGTCGAAAAGCTGGCCAAGCCACGTGGCAAGATGAGCGTGGCAAACTATCTGCGCAAAACGCTCAAACTGGACGTGGCCAAGATTGCGCTGCTTCAGGAAATGGCGCGCCCCTTGCCGGCGAACGCGACTGACTTGGCGAGGTTGCTGAAAGCGCTGCCGGTGAAACACGCAGGCCTGCGCCCGCTGGACGAGGCGATTTCAACCGCAGGCGGGGTAAAACTTGATGCGCTGGATGACGGGTTGATGCTACACGCCCGCCCCGGCGTTTTCGTTGCAGGCGAAATGCTGGATTGGGAGGCCCCGACGGGCGGGTATCTGATCTCGGCCTGCCTTGCGACAGGCCGATGGGCCGGACAACACGCTGCCGCTTGGGCGCAGCGGGATTAACCTTCGCGGGTGGCGGCGGCCTTGAACGCGGGGCGGTCACGCATGGACTTGGCCCAATTTCCCAGCTTGTCATCCACCCGCGCAAATCCCGCGCCGATGGACCAGTTGATGCAATGAGTCGCCAGCAAATCCGGTATGGTGACTTCCTCCCCCATCAGGAACGGCCCGTCCAACCTGTCTGACAGGATCGCTGCAGAGCGGGCGAATTCGGCTTTCAGGCTATCTTTGATCTCGGGGACGCGCTGTTCCTGCGGGAAGACAAAGCTGTGTTTCGCCGCAGCCCAAAGGATCGCATCCATTTCGTCGATCAGCCAGAAGGTCAGCGCATCCTGATGCGCACGCGCCGCGGTGCCAGCGGGGGCGGTCAGCGCGCCGTGCTTGTCCGCCAGATACTGCATGATCGCGACAGAATCGGTTAGCACGTCGTCGCCGTCCACAAGTGCGGGAATTTTGCCGGACGGGTTGTATTGCTTTGCCTCCTCCGAACGCGGCCTACAGGGGACGTGGTCATAGGGCTGGCCCAACTCCTCGAGCATCCACATCACTCGCATCGCCCGTGATTTGGTTGCCCCGATTACCTTATACATCGACATTCCCTCCCAAGAATTAACGTGAATTTAGCGTTGTGCCCCCAGCATGGCGAGGCGGATAAAGGCGCGTTCGACCAGCGCCATCGTCGGCGCGTGTTGGCCTGCTGACCGAAGCGTCAGGTCGGTGTCTGTCAGCACGGTCAATGCGGTTTCCAGTTTGGCCGCACCCCAGTTTTTGGCCTGACGCATGGCGCGATCGCGGTCGCGCACGCCCCAGATCTGGCCGCCCGGATTGCTCGCGATGCGGTAAAGCGTGCGAAAATGCCGTGTCGCCATGATGATCAGCGTCACGGCGTTCACCCCTTGGGCCTGTAGCTTGGCCATCACGGGGCCGATGTCGCCCGCGCGCGCCTCTGCCACGACGTGGAGAATGTCGTCGACCTCTGCCTCTGTCGAGGTGGGGGCGCAGTTGGCCACATCCTCTCCCGTGAGGGGGCCTGCGTCGCCGATCTTATAAAGCGTGATTTTATCGACCATTTGTCGAAAATCGCCCGGATCAAGCACCCGCGCCAGTTCACTAAGCGCCCCCATCGCATCCGCCTCGGGGCTGAGCTTTGCTTCGGCAAGCACGCGTTCAATCTCTGCCCGGTCGGGTGGATTGTCGTAGATCGGGGTGGCGAAAGCGTTCTTATGTGCCTCGAACGCCTTGAGCACTTTGGAGGTCTTTTTCAGATCCCCCGCCGACACGACGATCTGCGCGTCGCCCGGCTGCCAGTCGGCCAGCGCATCGGTCAGGATTTTGGCGATATTGTCGTTGGCGTCTTCCACAAAAGCCGCGCGCGGCCCCGGAAAGAAACCTACCGCCTTGATCGCGTCCAGCAACATGGGCGCATCCCGCCGCAGGTCAGCGGCCTGAATACGGGTCAGGCGCATTTCTTCTTCCGCATTGGGGCCCAGCAGGTTTTTCAGGAAAGTTTGCCGTTTCAACGCGACGCGCATCGCATCGCCGCCATAGATCAGCAGCCCGGTCTTAGTCGGATCGGGCTTGGCGAAATAGGCATTCGCGTCGCGCGGGGGCAGCTTCATGGGGTCAGATCGGCCGCGTAGAGGCGGGTGACCAGCTGGTCGGCCAACATGACCATCAAGCGTTTTTGGGCATCACGTTCTGCCGCGAGCGTTGCAACAGTCGAACCGGTCGCGGAATAGCCGGTAAAGTTTTCGACATTTCCTGACACCTCGATCTGACCACTGCTGAGGTTGCGCAGGGCGAATTCGACCTTGCCGACCAGATTATACCGTGTGGTGTTGTCTTCGCTGTCGATCGCCAACCCCTCTTCCGAGGTGTTGACAGTCAGGGCCAAAGCATAACGCGGACTTGCGGCGCGGCCCAACCGCGTCTCGATCTCGCGCACGAGCGTGTAGGAATAGGCATCATTCGGCGCGTCGACCTGCACCGCGTTTTGCAGCGCCGTGCCAGTGCCGCCGGGGCCGTAAACGGGTTGAAACCCGCAGGCCGCCAGGACCAGCAGTGGCAATGCGATAATAAAACGGCGGTTAAGCAACGACATTGACGATCCGTCCGGGTACAACGATGACCTTTTTAGGCGTGGCCCCATCAAGGGTACGAATGACAGCTTCGTGGCTCAGCGCGATCTTTTCAACCTCTTCCTTTGGCATATCCGCAGGTACCTGAATTTCCGCGCGGCGTTTCCCGTTGATCTGGATCGGCAGGGTCACCGTATCGTCGACCAGCATCGCTTCGTCCGCTTGCGGCCAGGTCGAGGTGGTGATCAACCCGTCGCCGCCTTGCGCGGTCCAGATTTCCTCTGCCAGGTGGGGCGTCATCGGGGCCATCAACTGGGCCAGCGTCATGATCGCTTCGCGCCGTGCGGCTTTGCCCGCCTTGGATTTCTGCAACGTCGCGGTAAAGGCATAAAGCTTGGCGATCGCGGCGTTGAAGCCAAAGGATTCCACACCCATCGTGACATCGTGGATGGTCTTGTGCATCGCGCGCAGCAGATCGTCGTCGCCGGTGCCTGCGGCGCTGTCGTCCATCTCGGCGATGCGGCTGCTGATGTTCCACACGCGGTTTAGGTGCTTATACGCCGCCTCTGCCCCGGATGCGGTCCATTCGACATCGCGTTCGGGGGGCGAATCGGACAGGACGAACCAGCGGGCTGTATCCGCACCGTAGTTCGCGATGATCCCCAGCGGATCGACCACGTTTTTCTTCGACTTCGACATCTTGGCCGAAGGGATGATTTCAACCTCTGTCCCATCGGCGAGTTTACCGTCGGTCACATCTTCGGGCAGGTGATAGACGGGGCGGTCATTTGCGTCGCGGGTCTGGTAAATCTCATGTGTTACCATGCCTTGCGTGAACAGCGCGTTAAACGGCTCAATCGCTTTTTCAGGCAGGTGGCCGGTGATCTGCATCGCGCGGGCGAAGAAGCGCGAATACAGCAGGTGCAGAATCGCGTGTTCGATGCCACCGATATATTGGTCCACATTCATCCAGTATTCCGCATCCGCCATATTGGTCGGCGTGTCTGCGCGTGGCGCGGTGAAGCGGGCGAAATACCAAGAGGAATCGACGAATGTGTCCATCGTATCGGTTTCGCGTTTCGCGGGCGCACCGCAAGACGGGCAGGCGCAGTCGCGCCATGTGGGGTGTCGGTCCAACGGATTGCCAGGCGTGTCAAAGCTGACGTCATAGGGCAGCTCGATCGGCAGGTTCTCTTTCTTTTCGGGCACCACGCCGCAGGTGTCGCAATGCACGACCGGGATCGGGCAGCCCCAGTAGCGTTGCCGGGACAGGCCCCAATCGCGCAGGCGGTATTTGGTCACGCCCTGGCCCACGCCCTGCGCTTCGCAGGCGTCGATGGCCGCAATGATCGCCTCTTCGCCGGTTTGCCATTTCTCGCCGGCAAAGCCGCCGTTGTAGTACACTTTTTCGGATTTCGCCGGCACGAAGGGCGCGGAGAGCTTTGGGTCCGCGTCCTCGGACGGCAAGAAGGTCGACGTGATCGGCAGCCCGTATTTGGTGGCGAATTCAAAGTCCCGTGCGTCATGGGCGGGGCAGCCAAAGATCGCCCCTGTGCCGTAGTCCATCAGGATGAAGTTCGCGATATAGATGGGCAGTTCCCACGCGGTATCGAAGGGGTGGCGCACACGCAGGCCGGTATCCATCCCCAGCTTTTCGGCAGTCTCGATCGCTTCTTCTGTTGTGCCGCCCTTGCGACATTCGGCACAGAAGGCCGCAACCTCGGGGCTGTCTTTCTCGAGCAGTTTGGCCAGCGGGTGATCGGGTGAAATGCCGACAAAGCTTGCGCCAAGCAGGGTGTCGGGGCGCGTGGTGTAGACTTCGATCCGGTCGAAACCTTCCGGCGCGTCGATGGTCGAGAACGCGAATTGCAGCCCGCGTGACTTGCCGATCCAGTTCGCCTGCATCAGCTTGACCTTCGCGGGCCAATTATCAAGCGTGTCCAACGCATCAAGCAGCTCTTCCGAGTGGTCGGAGATTTTGAAGAACCATTGCGTCAGCTCGCGACGTTCCACCAGCGCGCCAGAGCGCCAGCCGCGCCCTGCCTCGACCTGTTCGTTGGCCAGAACGGTCATATCGACCGGATCCCAGTTCACGATGGCGTTCTTGCGATAGACCAGCCCTTCCGACAGGAAATCGAGGAACAGCGCCTGCTGCTGGCCGTAATATTCTGGGTCGCAGGTGGCAAATTCGCGGGACCAGTCGATCGACAATCCCAGCGGTTTCATCTGGTCGCGCATGTCGGCGATGTTGCCATAGGTCCAGTCTTTGGGGTGACCGCCAATAGCCATCGCGGCGTTTTCAGCGGGCATCCCGAAGGCATCCCAACCCATCGGGTGCAGCACGTTATGCCCCGTCGCGATCTTGTAGCGCGCGATCACGTCGCCCATCGTATAGTTCCGCACGTGGCCCATGTGTATGCGCCCCGACGGATAGGGAAACATCTCGAGCACGTAGTACTTCGGCTTGTCGGCGTTGCGTACTGCTTGGAACACATCGTTCTTTTCCCAGGCGGCTTGCCAGCGGGCTTCGATTTCGGCGGGGGAGTAGGAGGGCATCTTAGCGGACCTTATCAACGAAAAACGCCGGGCGAGCGACTAGCGCGTGGCCCGGCGTGATAATGGGGAATAGACGGGTGCGGGCTTAGAATTTGGCGTCGGCAATGCGCATTTCACGCGCACGGCTCAGGATCGCGTCTTCGACCGCGCGAGAGGTTGCTTTGCTGACCGTGCGGCCGCCACGGGTTTGCAGCGCGATGTTCAGCGACCGTGCATCAAGCGCGGGATCATCAATCAGGACCGTCGCGCGGTAGGACTGGCTGCCCCCCGGAGGGGTGCCATAGCCGGTCACGATCACGCCGGTATAGGGGTCGATGGATTGCACGGGCAGGAAGTTGAGAACTTCGAGCGACGCGGACCACAGGTATTTGTTGACCGACACGCTGGTGTCATTGTCTTTGCGGTTGAAGATCGCCCAAATGGTGTTGTCTGGGTTCGTCTCGACATAGTTGGGGTTCGTCGGAGACAGCCCGAGGTTCGGGTCGTTGTCGTTGGGCGGGCCGAAGTTCAGGCCACCGCATGCGCCAAGCGCTGAGACCACCACGAGGGCTAGTGTAGATTTGAATACCGAACTGCGCACCATCTCGACCGTCCTTTGCCTGTTTGGGCACAGGTCTATCCAAGCGGGGTTCGGTGGGCAAGCGCAATGTCAGTATATACTAGAGTACAGGGCACCTGTGCCTCTGCGTTCTTGGTCAGCCCGTGCATCCTGCGGGGGTGCGCAACTGTGACATAGCTGCATCACAGTTTTTTCCAATGATGCCAAGGCTTCCGCGATCCTTGCCAAAACTAGGGCAAACGCTGAAAACACCTCTCATACCTTTACCGGATTCCCCGGTATGGGCATATGAATTCAAACCGAGGGATAACTCATGAAAAAAGTTCTCTTCGCTACAACAGCTCTGGTTGCGACCGCTGGCGTTGCAGCTGCAGACGTTACATTCGGCGGCTACGGCCGTTTTGGTGTTCTTTACCAAGAAAACGCAGCGGGTACCGATGAAACCAACGTAACAAGCCGTTTCCGTCTGCAGATCGACGCAACTGCTGAGTCCGACATGGGCGTTACATTCGGTGCACGTGCACGTATCCAGCAGAACAACACTGACGAAAACGTCTCCGTAACAAAAGGCGCAGACGGCATCTTCGGTACAGCTGACGACGGTCTGACCACAGCTGGCCCAGCCGGCACAGGCATCAACGGCGTTCGCTTCTTCGCGCGCACCGGTGGCTTCGAAGTTGGTGTTGGTAACATCTACGGCGCTCTGGAATCCATGCCTGGCATGTACGAAATCGACCTGGGTCTGACCGGTCTGTCGTATGAGTACACAGCATACAACTTCCGCGGCGACGCGTACTCCTCCGGTGGTAACGGCGCGGCCGGTTCCAACGGTGTTGAAGCTCTGTACTCCATGGGCGACCTGAAAGTACACATCTCTGCTTCCGACACAAATGACCGTGTTGCAGGCTACGTTGCGTACACATACAACGGCTTCACATTTGCAGCTGCTGCTCAGGACTCCAACGCTGCAGGCGATACCGACTACGCTCTGTCCGTGGTTGGTAACGTTGGCCCAGCCAAAGTTTCCTTGGCATATGCTGACAACGGCGACGACACCGGTGTAGGCACAGTCAACGGCGACCACTACGCCCTGACCGCGTCCTTCGACATCGGCGCAGCTACCAACCTGGACGTTTACGTTGCAGACGCTGACTACTTCGCTGAAACTTCCTACGGTATCGGCGCTCACCACGATCTGGGCGGCGGCGTCTCCCTGCGTGGCGGTATCATCAGCCGCGGCAACGACACTGTTCGTGCCGACATGGGTGTTCGTTTCACTTTCTAAGTTGAACGATACAGTCTAAAAGAGGGGCAGGCCGTTGGTCTGCCCCTTTTCTTTTGCGCCAAGCTGTTGTTCTGTGCGCCCTCAACAACAAGGGCCGACTGACATGAGCTTGCACGACATCACATCCCGCATCGCCAAAGCCGAAACCGACGCAGGCCGAGCGCCGGGCAGCGTTGAGCTGATCGCCGTGAGCAAGGTGCAGCCGGACGCGCGCGTTGCGGCGGTGCTGTCGGAAGGTCACCGCTGTTTCGGCGAGAACCGCGTGCAGGAGGCCGAAGGCAAATGGCCCGCTTTCCGGCAGGAGTTTGACGGCGTAAAGCTGCATCTGATCGGCCCGCTGCAAAGCAATAAGGCGCGCAGCGCGTTCGAATTATTTGACGTCATTCACTCGCTTGACCGCCCCAAACTGGCGCAAACCTTTGCGCGGCTGGCGCAGGAAATGGGGCGCTGTCCTGATATGTTCGTGCAGGTTAACACCGGCGAAGAGGATCAGAAGGCCGGTGTTCTTCCAGCGGATGCCGACGATTTTATCAAGGAATGTCTGTCGCTTGATCTGCCCGTGCGCGGGCTGATGTGCATCCCGCCGGTCGATGAAGAAGCCGCGCTGCATTTCGCGCTGCTGGCCAAGATTGCGGCGCGCAACGGGGTGCGGGATCTGTCGATGGGGATGAGCAGCGATTTTGAAAAGGCCATCGCGCTTGGGGCGACCCATGTGCGCGTCGGCTCCGCCATCTTCGGGGAACGTAGCGCAGGCTAGACGATCAACCTGCTGTGGCGGGTCAGCCGTGCGGCGATCTGGTGCAGATGCGCGCGTGAAAAGGCGACGCAGCCTTCGGTGGGATACCCCGGTCGGCGCTGCTGGTGGATAAAGATCGCCGACCCGCGCCCTGCAACGGCATTGGGCCAGTTCCAATCGGTCAGGATCACCAGATCGTATAGGGGATCGGCACGGCGCAGAACCTCGTGGCTGTGCGGGTAGGGGGCCTGCACAAGGCTGTTGTAGTCGTCCTGCGTGCCATCATCAGACCAAAGATCACGGGGGCCGATCGGCATCGCCCATGGCACAGGGGCGGGAATGCGGTCGGGACGGTAGAGCATCCCGACAATGCGGTGAATGCCCGCGGGGGTCGCCTTGTCGCCCTCGCGCTTATTGCGGGTGATACCGGTTTTGCCGATGGTGCAGGGGTAAAGCTGCCCCTGAAACCGGACGCCCCGCGGGGTGAGGACCAGATCGTCGGGTGTCACAGAAGATGCCCGGATTTGGCGGCTTTTGTGGCAAGGTAGGCGTGGTTGTGGCTGTTCTCGCCGACCTTGAGAGGGACACGCTCTGCGACTTTGATGCCGCTTGCCTCCATCATCTCGACCTTGCGGGGGTTGTTGGTCAGCAGGCGCACCGACGAAAACCCCATTGATGTCAGGATGTCCGACCCCAATCGAAAATCCCGTTCATCATCTTCAAAGCCCAGACGGTGGTTCGCCTCGACCGTGTCAAAGCCTTGATCCTGAAGGGAATAGGCGCGCATCTTGTTGGTCAGCCCGATGCCGCGCCCCTCTTGGTTGAGATACAGCAACACGCCGTGCCCTTCCTTGCCCATCTGGGTCAGCGCGGCATGCAACTGCGGACCGCAGTCGCATTTCAGACTGCCCATGATATCGCCGGTAAAGCAGGCCGAATGCAGCCGCGCGAGCACGGGTTTGCTGCGGTCGGGGCGGCCGATTTCGATGGCGTAGTGTTCCTCCCCGCCGTCGTCGGGGCGGAAGATATGCAGGCGTCCGGCCTCTGACACCTCCATCGGGAGACGCGCATTGACCACCGGATGCAAAGGGCTGCGCGCGGCAAGGATCGGTTGTGCCGCGCTCAGGTTGATCATCGTCAGGCCGTTTTGCTGGGCGAACTGACCTGCATCCGCAAGGTCGAGTATCACAGCAGCGGGCAGCAGGCGCGCTGACTTGATCAGATCAATCGCCAAGCCGTGCGGCGTCGCATCGCCCCCACGTGCGCAGGCCAGCGGGCCTTTCAGGGGGCTGCGCAGATCGTCCGCCGGATCCGCGATGGATTTCACCCATCGCAACGTGGCGTCCCGTGGCAGGAGGACGCGCGCAAAACTGCCGTCGTAGGCGCGCGCTTTCAGGGTTTCGGCGCGCCGGGCGCTGATCACCAACACCGGTTCGCCGCCCATGGCCAGCAGGCCGGTCAGCCGCGCGGGCGTCAGCGTTTCGGCAGCCATAACCAGAACCGGCCGCGATCCCGCCAGTACAATGGGAACGCCCAAACGCAGGTCCGCACGGGCGCGTGCCAGTTGCTCGGTTATATCGGGCCCAAAAACCATGATTTGAAATCTTTCATGTTATGTTGTCACATTTCTTACTGCAGAAACCGGCGGATTGAAACATTGCGCGACAATTTCGCACGGTCGTGTGATCAAACACCTGCTACTCTTGCACGCACGGCTTTGTGAACACATCTAAAGTAAAGTTGTAGAGGATGAGTTGATATGGCCCAGCTAAAGAAAATCTTGCTCGTAGATGATGACGATGACCTGCGCGACGCACTGAGCGAGCAATTATTGCTGACCGAAGACTTTGATGTATTCGAAGCAGGCAATGGCGCAGACGCCAAAACCCGCGCCGCCGAAGCCTTGTATGATCTGGTCATTCTGGATGTTGGGTTGCCGGACATCGATGGGCGTGACCTGTGCCGCGACCTGCGTACCCAGGGCGTGAAAAGCCCGATTCTGATGCTGACGGGGCATGACAGTGACGCGGATACGATCATGGGTCTTGATGCGGGCGCGAATGATTACGTCACCAAGCCGTTCAAATTCCCCGTTCTCTTGGCGCGCATCCGGGCACAGCTGCGCCAGCACGAACAATCCGAAGAGGCGATTTTCCAGCTTGGGCCGTATACGTTCAAACCGTCGGCCAAGCTGTTGATCACCGAAGACGACAAGAAAATCAGGCTGACCGAAAAAGAGACGAATATTCTCAAGTTCCTATACCGTGCTGCCGCGGGCGTCGTCCCGCGCGACACGCTTTTGCACGAGGTCTGGGGCTATAACGCCGGTGTCACGACGCACACGTTGGAAACCCACATCTACCGCCTGCGCCAGAAGATCGAGCCTGATCCCTCGAACGCAAGAATTTTGTTAACTGAATCAGGTGGATACAGAATTATTTCATAATTGTGGAACCCAAGCGGGCGCCACTGGTTATTCCTGCGAGAGACGGGGTTTTCATGACCCGTCGATCGGTTTGAACCCGAAGTTTGTATCCGGGAAATGATACATACCTCCCTGTTGGACTAGGCCGGGCCCTTGTGCCCGGTCTTTTTTTGTCCGCAGCCCGAAAGTCCCGGGAATTCGGCATGGTGGACGCTGCGCATTTCGCGGTAGGGTGCGCGCGATCTGACCCAAGGGAGCTGCCTCATGCCTTTCACGCTGGCCACATGGAATATCAACTCTGTCCGGTTGCGCGAACCGATTGTGCTCAAGCTGCTGGCTGAACATGGACCGGATGTGCTGTGTTTGCAGGAATGCAAAAGCCCGGTCGACAAAATCCCCACCGCGGCCTTCATCGAAGCGGGCTACACCCACATGGTGGCGCGAGGGCAGAAAGGATACAATGGTGTGGCAATCCTGTCGCGTCTGCCCTTGGTGGATGCCGGTGATCAGGACTTTGCCACGCTGGGCCACGCGCGCCATGTTGCGGCAAAGCTCGAAAATGGGGTGACGGTGCATAACTTCTATGTGCCCGCTGGCGGCGACGTGCCCGACCGCGAGGTGAACGAGAAGTTTGGCCAGAAGCTCGATTATCTGGCGGACATGCGCGACTGGTTCCACGGCGACAAACCCGAGAAATCCATTCTGGTGGGCGACCTGAACATCGCACCGCGCGAGGATGACGTCTGGGATCACAAGAAGCTGCTCAAGGTGGTAAGCCACACACCGATAGAGGTCGAAAAGCTTGCCGAGACGCAGGACGCCGGTGGTTTTGTTGACGTAACGCGGCAGGATATCCCGCAAGGCAACCTGTACAGCTGGTGGTCCTACCGCGCCAAGGATTGGGATGCGGCAGACAAGGGCCGCCGTCTGGATCACGTCTGGGCAACGCCCGATATCTCGGGCGCGGCACATTCCAGCCGCGTGTTGCGCGACGCCCGTGGCTGGGAAAAGCCCAGTGACCACGCCCCGGTCTTTGCGACATTCGACCTTTGAAATAGACAGACGCGCCCTCATATAAAGGGCAACCCCAAGCGAGGATTTTGATATGATGGATTTGAACCTTTCCCCCGCCGGTGCCGGTGATGCCGATCTGATCAAAGACACGAGCGAAGCGACCTTCATGGCCGATGTTGTCGAGGCATCGCAAACGGTGCCGGTGATTGTCGATTTCTGGGCCCCGTGGTGCGGCCCGTGTAAGACCCTTGGTCCAATGCTCGAAGACGCGGTTCGCGCGGCCAAAGGCGCGGTCAAGATGGTCAAGATCAACGTTGACGAGGCCCAGCAGATCGCAGGCCAGTTGCAGATCCAGTCGATCCCGACCGTTTATGCTTTCTTCAAGGGCCAGCCGGTTGACGGGTTTCAGGGGGCCCTGCCACAGACCGAGATCAAGGCGTTCATCGACCGCGTGATCAAAGCGGGCGGCGGTGCTGCCCCCGGTGAAGAGCTGTCAGAGGCCGTGGCCGCCGCGGATGACATGCTGGCCGAAGGGGCGGCGCAGGACGCGCTGGACACTTTTGCCGCGATCCTGGGCGAAGACCCGAACCACGCTGGTGCTTATGGCGGGATGGTGCGTGCCTATATCGCGTTGGATCAGCTTGATCAGGCCGAAGCGCATCTGAACGGCGCACCCATCGAAATCTCGAAAGCGCCCGAGCTTGAGGCCGCGCATGCGCAGCTTCAACTGGCACGACAGGCCGCCGATGCGGGCCCTGTGGCAGAGCTTCAGGCGGCGGTGGATGCCAACCCTGATGACATGCAGGCGCGCTTCGATCTGGCGCAGGCGCTTTATGCGCATGGCGACACGCAAGCCGCTGTGGATCAACTGCTGACGCTTTTCGGCAAGGATCGTGAATGGAATGACGGTGCCGCCAAGACGCAATTGTTCACCATTTTCGAGGCGTTGAAACCCAATGATCCGATTGCCCTGAATGGTCGTCGTAAACTTAGCTCTATGATATTTGCATAAGGCTGTGCGCGCCCTAGGTAAGCTTACATGATACAGCAATCGGACCTGCCAGACACAATCGCGATCTTCCCGTTGTCGGGCGCATTGCTGCTGCCGCGCTCGCGGTTGCCGCTGCATATCTTTGAACCGCGCTATCTGCAGATGATCGAAGACAGTCTGAAAACGCCGGGGCGATTGATCGGCATGGTGCAGCCCAATGTGGTGCCGGGGCGCGAGGGTCCGGGGCTGCAAACCATCGGCTGCGCAGGACGGATCACCCAGTTCTCCGAGACAGAGGACGGGCGCTATATGATCACCCTCGCGGGGATCTCGCGTTTTCGGGTAGTGAAAGAGGTCGAAGGCTTCGCGCCCTACCGCCGTTGCGATGTCAACTGGGACGGGTTTGAACGCGATCTTGGCAAGGATGAACAGGACAGCAGTTTCGACCGCGATAATTTCCTGAACACGCTTGGCCGTTACTTCGACGCGCGAAACCTGTCGGCAGATTGGGATACGTTGCAAGAGGCCGACGATGAACTGTTGATCAATTCACTGTCGATGATGCTGGATCTTGACTGCGAAGACAAACAGGCCTTGCTTGAGGCACCATCCCTCTCTACCCGACGCGAGACGTTGCTGACGTTGATCGAATACACCCTGCGGGGTGGCCAAGAAGGGGAGATGATGAATTGAACGCCGAAGAGATACCATTCGACCGCCGCATGCTAGAGGCGCTGATTTGCCCCCGCACGCAGATGCGCCTGACTTATGACGCCGACAAGCAAGAGCTGATCTCGGACGCGGCCGGTCTTGCCTATCCGATCCGCAACGGTATCCCCGTGATGCTGGTGGACGAAGCGCGGGTTATCGACTGACACGGCGGGGGCGGATAGCGCCCTAAAGCGCCTTACCCTGCATCAGACGAGGCAGGGTGCCCGTCAGCCCCGCCGCCTCGCGCATGAAACCGCGACGGGCATCGGGCAGGGCGTTAATTGCCGCCATCCCCACATCACGTGCAAGACGCAGCAGCGGGTTGTCGTTGGAAAACAACCGGTTGAAGCTGTCCGTCGCCAATGCCAGCGCGGTGTTATCAAAGCGACGCCACAGCTGATATTGCTCGAGCACCGTGGTGCTCCCGACATCCTGCCCGCGCCGTTGTGCATCAGCGATCACCTCTGCCAGCGCGGCGACATCGCGCATGCCGGCGTTCAACCCCTGACCGGCAATCGGGTGTACCCCATGTGCGGCATCCCCCAGCAGCGCGACACGCGGTGCCACCATCGAATGCGCCAGCGACAGGCTCAGCGGGTAAGTGTACCGCGCACCGGCAAGGAAAATCTCACCCAGAAAATCACCAAAGCGCGGACGAAGCACGTCGAGGTATCCCTCATCCGGCAGCGCGTGGATATGCGCTGCGTTGGCGGCGGTCTCGCTCCAGACGATGGAGGACCGGTTTTCGGTCAGCGGCAGGATCGCCAGCGGACCGGGGGGCATAAAGAACTGATGCGCGACCCCGTGATGGGGTTTTTCATGGGCGATGGCGCAGACCAGCGCGGTTTGCGCATAATCCCAGCCGATGCGTTTGATCCCCGCCCGCGTGGCGGTGCCCGAGGCGCGGCCATCCGCGCCGACAACCAGACGCGTGCGCAGGGTCTTGCCGTTTTCCAGTGTCAGGGTGACGCCCGCCGGGACGGCGTCTTGCGCGATGACCGTTTCGCCGTCCAACCGCGTGATGCGGGCCTCAGCGCTCACCGCTTCTGCCAAGGCGCGCCGCAGGTGGCGGTCCTCGACCATATGGCCCATCGGCCCTTCTTCGATCTCTGCGTGATCGAAATGCATGAAGAAAGGGGAGGGGCCTTCGCCCGCGCGCCCGTCCGTCACTTTGATCTCGAGCATCGGTTGCGCGTGGGGTTTCACGCCCTCCCAGATCCCGAGCGCCCCGAGCATCCGTGTCGAGGTCAACGCCAGCGCATAGGATCGCCCGTCAAACGCCGCATCTTCCCGCGTGGCAGCGGGAAGCCGGTCGATCAACGTGACCCGCAGCCCGATTTGCGCCAAAGCCAAGGCAAGTGTCGGGCCATTCAGCCCCCCACCGACGATTGCGATATCTGTATCAAAATCCATAGCTTTAGATATGGGCGTGCAGCAGGGATTGTCCATGCGCGCTGGCGTCGCTACCGTCCCTTTTCCAAAGCATTATTCGAGGAAGCAACATGCAAGAGTGGTTAACCATGACAGCCGCAGATCTGGGACGGGGCATAGGGGACGGCCAGATCGACCCTGTTGTGCTGTGCCAGACCTATCTTGACGCGATCGACGCCCACCCCCTGCGGGATCGTATCTATGCCCGTGTGACCGCCGAACGGGCCCTGGCCGAGGCCGGTGCCGCGCGGGATCGCGCGCGCGCGGGGCAGCGTTTGTCGCCACTGGACGGGGTGCCGATCAGCTGGAAAGACCTGTTCGACACCGCCGGGATCGCGACAGAGGCGGGCAGCGCCCTGCTGAAAGACCGTGTGCCGGACCGCGACGCGCGCGTGTTGGCAAATGCCACCGCGATGGGGTTGGTCTGTCTGGGCAAGACCCATATGAGCGAGCTGGCGTTTTCGGGGCTCGGGTATAACCCCAGCACCGCCACCCCCCCTTGCGTGAACGATGAAGATGCCGTGTCGGGCGGGTCGTCGTCCGGGGCTGCGGCCTCTGTCGCTTTCGGTCTGGCGGCGGCGGCGATCGGGTCGGATACCGGCGGATCGGTGCGGGTGCCTGCCGCGTGGAACGATCTTGTGGGGCTGAAAACCACCTCGGGCCGTGTGTCGCTTGAGGGGACCGTGCCGCTGGCTGCCAAGTTCGACACAGTGGGCCCGCTTTGCCGCTCGGTCGAGGATGCAAGCCTGCTGCTGGCGCTCACCGAAGGCTCCAAGCCGATGGACATGGGCAGCACCGACATCGAAGGGCGTCGCTTTGCGATCCTGCGCACGGTGGCGTTCGACGACATCGAAGACGCCCCCGCGGCGGCTTTCGACGATGCCGTCGCGCGGCTGAAGGAAGCGGGGGCGGTGATTGAGGACATCGATTTCGACCCGATCAAAGAGGCGATGCCGCTGAGCGGGTGCCTTTACACCGCCGAAGCCTACGGCCTGTGGCGCGACGTGATCGAGGCGAACCCGGATGCGATGTACGGCGAAATCCTTGAAAGGTTCCGTCTGGGTAAATCCCACTCCGGCCCCGATTACGTGGCAGCCTGGGCCAAGATCGACCAGATCCGCGCTGCCTATGTGAAAGCTGTGGCGGGCTATGATGCGGTGCTGATCCCCACCGCACCGCTGCTACCCCCCAAGCTGGACCGGCTGGAAACCGAGCATGACTATTACGTCTCGGCCAACCTCATGACCCTGCGCAACACGCGTATCGGGAATCTTATGGGATTGGCGGCGGTGACCCTGCCCACGGGCACTCCATCCTGCGGGATCATGCTGATGGGCCAGCCCTTTGGCGAAGAGCACCTGCTGCGCATTGCCGCAGCCGCCGAAGAGGCATTGGCCTAAATGACACAAACCTTGCCCTGCGTCCTGCAATGTCTGGACGCGGGGCAAGCCCTTGGGTACTCTGGAACAAACGGGGCGTGAATGATCCCGAACCCGAGGCAGTGAAATGATGTACCCCGAGCGGTTTTCGAACCTTCCGGCCCACGCGTGGCCGCGCCTGCGCGCATTGCTTGATGCGCATGAAGGCGGTGGCACGCCGATCCACATGACGATTGGCGAGCCGAAACATGCTTTTCCGGCATGGGTCACCGATGTGATCGCTGAAAATGCTGCCGGATTTAACAGCTACCCGGCCAACGACGGCACGCCCCGGTTACGTAGCGCGATTGCCGGATGGATCAACCGGCGCTACGGTGTGGAGGTGGATGCAGACACGCAGGTGATGCCGCTGAACGGCACCCGCGAAGGGCTGTATAATGCCGTCATGGCCACATGTCCCGAGATGAAGAATGGCCGCAAGCCCGCCATTCTGATGCCGAACCCGTTCTACCAGGTCTATATGATCGCCGCGATTTCCGGTGCCGCTGATCCGGTGATGGTGCCTGCCACGCGCGAAACAGGGCATCTGCCCGATTTTGCCAGCCTGCCCGAAGATGTGCTGAACCGGACCACCGCGGCCTATATCTGCTCGCCCGCCAACCCGCAGGGGGCCGTGGCCACCCGTGCGTATTGGACCGATCTGATCGCGCTGGCAGAAAAATACGATTTCAAGATTTTCGCGGATGAATGCTATTCAGAGATCTACCGCGACACGCCGCCCGTCGGGGCGCTACAGGTCGCGCAAGACGTCGGGGCCGATCCGGATCGTGTGGTGATTTTCCATTCGCTGTCGAAACGGTCGAACCTGCCCGGGCTGCGGTCCGGCTTTGTCGCGTCGGGTACCAATACCATGCGCGAGATCAAGCAGCTGCGGAACTATGCCGGTGCACCGCTGCCGTTACCGTTGCAAGCGGCGTCGGCTGCGGTCTGGGACGACGAAGCCCATGTGGCCGAGAACCGCGCGCTTTACATCGAGAAATACGAGGTCGCCGACCGTATTCTCGGCAACGTCCCCGGGTACCAAAGCCCCGAGGCCGGGTTCTTTTTGTGGCTGCCGGTGGAAGATGATGAAGCTGCGGCGCTGAAACTCTGGCGTGAAACCGGCGTGCGGGTGCTGCCGGGCGGCTATCTGGCGCAAAGCGTGAACGGCGAAAACCCCGGGAAACAATATATTCGGGTGGCGATGGTCGCCCCAAAAGAAGAGACAACGCGCGGGATCGAAGCGATCCGCCGCTGTCTCTATCCAGAATAAGACGAGGGATCAGAGCAATGGCATATCAGACACGTGGGCGCGACCCTTTGCTAGACACCAACATGGCCGAAGCTATCGAAAAACGCGGCAAGGAGCTGCTGGGCCTCGGGCTGATCGCCTTGGGCCTTATGGCCGCCATGATGATCGGCAGCTACACCCCAGACGATCCCAACTTTATGGTGTCCACCGATGCGCCGGTGCAGAACTGGCTGGGGCGCATGGGCGCGTCGCTGGCCGCGCCTTTGTTCATGATCGTGGGCTGGGGCGCGTGGTCTGTCGCGGCAATCCTGCTGGCCTGGGGCGCACGCTTTGCCCTGCACCGCGGCGAGGAACGCGCCGTGGGCCGTTTGATCTTTGCCCCGATTGCTGTCGCCTTGTGTTCGATCTACGGGGCAACGCTGACGCCGGATGCGGCTTGGCTTCAAACCCATAGCTTTGGTCTGGGCGGGCTTTTTGGCGACACGGTCATGGGCGTGATCCTGACCGTCTTGCCGATCGGGTCGACCTTTACGATCAAGCTGATGTCGCTGTTGATGGGCGTGGCGATCCTTGCTTTTGGTTCCTTTGTTGTCGGCTTCACCCGACTTGAACTGCAACGTCTGTTCCGCTTCATGCTGGTCGGGCTGATCATGGCTTATGCCGGATTGATGACCCTTCTGGGGCGGGGTGCGTCGGGGGCGGTTGCCGCTGCGCAGGGCATTCAGGCCCGCCAGCTTGAACGCCGCGAACGCAACCGGATCGAGGCCGAGGAGAATGCGCAATTCGCGGCCAGCCAAAGGTACTATGACGACGAACTGGCCTATAGCGACGCGCCTGCACCTGCGCCGAAAACCGGCCTCCTGTCGAAAATGCCGACGCTGGTCAAACGCGCCGACCCGCTGCCCGAACCTGAATTGGTCGAAACATGGGCTGAACCCGAGTTGGACGAAGCCCCCAGCAGCGACCGTATCAAATCCAAGATCGCCGATGTGATCAAAAGCCGCGTGCGCACCGGCGGGGCTGTGCATACGGCCACCACCGCCCCCTTGACCCGTGGTCGCGGGCGTGGCCCTGATCCGCTGCTGCTGGATACCACCGCCCGTGGTGCCCGCCGTGAAGAGCCGCCCTTGACCGGTGCGCCGGCCCCCTCCCCTACTCGGGCGGAGCCGCCTTTAACCGCAAGCCGTGCACCTTTGGTCGCGGAGCGCCCCGTGCTTGAGCTAACCCCCTCTGAACCGGATCATGATGCGGATATGGCGGTTCTGGATGATGAACCGATGACCGACAGCCACCTGCCACTGCAAGAGGCAGAGCGGGAACCGACCATGCAGATCCCTGTGGCTCAGCCGCGCAAGGTGGTGCAGCCGCAGATGCGCAAGCCGGTGCAGCCCAGCAAACAGGCTCAGGCCGAGGCGCAGCCTGCGTTGACATTTGAAGACACGCATCCCGGATTTGAACTGCCGCCGCTGAACCTCCTGGAAAGCCCGGATAATGTAGAACGCCTGCACCTGAGCGACGACGCGCTGGAAGAGAATGCGCGCATGCTGGAAAACGTGCTGGATGACTATGGCGTGAAGGGTGAAATCGTCGCCGTCCGTCCGGGCCCCGTCGTCACCATGTACGAGCTGGAACCGGCACCGGGCCTCAAGGCGAGCCGTGTGATCGGTCTGGCGGACGATATCGCGCGCTCTATGGCGGCATTGTCGGCGCGTGTGTCCACCGTGCCGGGGCGCAGCGTGATTGGCATCGAACTACCTAACGAGAACCGCGAGAAAGTTGTGCTGCGCGAAATCCTCGCCGCGCGTGATTTCGGCGACAGCACCATGCGCCTGCCTCTGGCCTTGGGTAAAGACATTGGCGGTGATCCTGTGGTCGCGAACCTTGCCAAGATGCCTCACCTGCTGATCGCGGGGACCACCGGTTCGGGTAAATCCGTTGCGATCAACACAATGATCCTGTCGCTGCTGTACAAGCTGACGCCAGAAGAATGCCGGATGATCATGATCGACCCCAAGATGCTGGAACTGTCGGTCTATGACGG